>JAFGOZ010000721.1 GCA_016926235.1 Bacteroidales bacterium
CTGGGGTCATTAAAGTCCCGTAGGGACGGCATATAAATAAAGGCATTTCATAATTTCATAAAATATTTAATCGGACAGTAGTGATAAGTTTTAACAATTTTTCTTTGTGTTTTGCCTAAAGATATAAATTTTTAGCAGAATTAAAATTCAATTGGCAAATAGTTTCGTTTAGCATTATTTAATGTATCAGAATGACTTATATCTTTTACCTGGTTAAAAGCAGTAAGATGTATTATACAAAATAACACTATAAGCAGATTAGTTTTTATATCAATGGATTTTAAGAAGCTCTTATTTCTATTGACAATTAAATTATTGGAAGGTTGCAAAAGATATTTCATGATAGCCGTAAGGAGGTTATGAATCAAGTCCTTACGTTTAATGCATTTCAAAAGATTTGTTGTATGTTTAATAATGAAACTAGAATTCTATCTTATAAGAGAGATTAGGTGTAGGTACTGCCAGTTCCCATGGCTCAACACGTTGTTTTTTGTAATTATAGAAATACCCGTAATTCTCTGATGCTAAAAATGCATTCATCATTTGTAATGACCATATACTCGTGTGTTTTTCTTTATTAATCCGGTAATTGATGGTAAAATTTACATTAAACTTATTGGATTCCTTATCATTAAATAACCTTTCGTTGAAAAATACCACATCTTCTTCTATTGCTGATTCAGTCTGATTTATTGGAGTAGTTCGTTTTCCTCCAAAGAAATTCACTTTAGTATTTACACCTAAAATCTTATTTCTTTCCGGGCCAACTATCCATTCTTTTCCATATAGCAAATTAATAACATAGTTGGTATTAAACCGGGTATTGTGTTCAATACCATCATCCCCTTTATATTTTGAGTCAAAAAATGATGCAGTAAACAAATAATAATAACCATTTTGCAGAAAACGTTCCAAAGTGATATCAATACCCATATTTTTACCGGTCCCTGAGTTGATAAGTTCTTTGTCAAAAGAGAACCACTCGGTTTCCATATTTAATACGGAATAATTACTATCCGGAATTGCCGGAACATCATATAAATATT
This sequence comes from Bacteroidales bacterium, assembly GCA_016926235.1. The sequence goes on from JAFGOZ010000721.1 coordinate 1,047, forward strand.
GGAAGTAGGGTTCTATTTTTAACCGGACATTTGAGTTTAAACTAATATCGTAAGCCAAGACAAAGTGGTGTGCTTTTGAAATTTCCAAATCCTTGTTAGGTTGATTTTCAGAACTTCCATTGTTGACTTTTGCAAAATATATTGTCATGGGTTCTAATCTGGAATGCTTGCCGTAAGCTAAACTTATAGATTGCGATTTATTAAGGTTATAGGTTAATCCAAATCTGGGTTCAACAATAAACTCATTATTTAAATCAAAATAGCTCCCATTCAAACCGGCATTAACTAAAATGTTTTTTGCTACATTGAATTTTGATTGTGAAAAGAACTGCACCATATTCGAATAACCTTTCTCTTTAGCAATACTTATTAAATCCTGCCCAATAACAGGCGCATATTGTAAATCAAGATCATATCTTAAATTATCTACGATAATTCCGGTCCGGTTGCTGTGTTTTGCGCTAAACTTACGATTATACACGCTGGTGTAGGTATACTTATAGTTTAGTACATCTATGTTATTATAATCGTGGTGGACCAAATCATAATCCAGCATGTCATCTTCATATTTCATATAATCACCCGATACTGCAATTGATGTATTTAACCAGGATTGTTTTCCGAAAATATATCGATGATTTATCCCCATTGCTGCTATTCCCATAATAACTTTGTTATCCAGTCTGTTCATTGAGGTTTCCCATTTTGATGTGTCCTCAACAGCAGGGAAATTGCTTTTATCTGCTGAAGATAATCCCCATATGGAAAATACTCCTGACTTTTGCGTCGGCATATTTAACTTAAAACACAGATCCTGATATACAGGAAGGAATTGTTTTAAATCTTCAGGAAATATTTCTTTCATTAAACCAAAAGTTGAATAACGATAGTTAAATAAATAGGAGGCTTTTGAATTCTTTGAGAAAGGACCTTCAGAGGAAACATCAATACCCATAGTACCTATCTGAAATGCATGTTCATGATTTTCATTATTTCCCGTACGCAATTTAATATCAAATACACCGGATGTAGCATTACCATATTCTGCAGGAAAGGCTCCTGTGAAAAAATCAGAATTACCAACTACTAAAGCACTCAGCGCGGATATTCCACCTCCTCCATATGTTGCCTGATTTGCAAAGTGGTTTGGATTGGATATTTCAACACCCTCCAGTCTCCAAAGCAGGCCTTTAGGAGAATTACCCCTGATGATAATCGTATTATCACGTGAATTTTCTGTAGTGACACCTGCAAAAGAGGTTGCTAATCGTCCCGGATCGTCAAATCCTCCTGCATACCTTCGTGCTTCCTCAACAGAAAAGGTTCGGGCACTGGCTGTTGCCATATTATTTAAAGGTTTATCCTTTGCAGTAAATGCCTTTATTTGTATCTCTTTTAATTCAGCAATTTTTTCTTTGAGTTTGATGTTTAAAACAATTTCTTTACCTGTAGTAACCAGTAATTCAGGTATTATTTGAGTTTCATAACCAATAAATGATACTTGTATATTATGCCTTCCTATGGGAACATCTTCTATTCGGAAATTACCTTCATCATCAGTCATTACACCAAGCATCGGATCTGTTGTGCTTATTGCAACAGAGGCAAAAGATAAAGGATTTTGTGCATCTGCATCAACTACTTTACCCCAGATCACCTGTGTTAACTGAGAAGTATTTTTTATTGGTTTGGGAATAATCACAATAACATTATCAACTATCTTAAATGAAAGATTGGTGTTTTTTAAGCATAGTTCAAGAACTTTACTAACAGGTTGACTGGTAACTTTTATAGTTATTTTTGTTGTTTCCCGAATCTCTTCATGATTAAAAATATAATTCAATCCAGTTTGTTTTTGAATTTCTTTAAGAACTTCTTCCAAGTCCACACTTTGTTTATTTAGAGTTATTGTTTTTTCCTGAGAATAGGTGGTTAGAGGGAGATAAAAAAATGCAATAAGCAAAACAAACAATATTACCTTTCTTTTTTGTTTACACTGTCCAATAACAGCCAACCTTTCAAATTTTGTTTTCTTTTTTTTCATAATTTTGATTTAATTAATTTTCACTATAAGTATTTATTTTGAAATTTATCAGGGAGATGTTGCCGCATCTCCCTTTTTAATAAGACTCTTGTTTTAGAAATAAAATGAGCGAAAACAAGTAAGTCAGATTAATCCCGATTGCGGAGCAAATCGGTATCCTTTTAATTGATTATTATTTTTTATCTACTACTATTATATTTTTATTTATATGAAAGTCAATATTTGTTGTTAAAGCAATCATATCAAGTATTTCAGAAATATCATTATACCTGTCCAGAGTGCCTGAGAAGTGCCTGTTTTTAAGATCTTCACTAATATATACTGTTTCAATATTATACCATCTTTCCAGTTTGCGCATGATTTCATCCAGTGTTTCGTTATCAAAAATAAACATCCCATCTTTCCAGGCAGTATAAGCCCGGGTATCCACCTTCCTTTTACTTAAGTTGTGATCTTTTTTATTGAAATTTACCTGTTCACCCGGAATCAGCTTTACTTCACTTCCTGTAGCTGTGTTAATCCCAACGCTCCCTTCCACCAATGTTGTTTGGCTATACGTATCTGATGTATAAGCTGAAACATTGAATGATGTACCATATACTTTTATTTCATATTCTGAAGTTTTTACGATAAATGGCATGGTTTCTGATTTTGTTACTTCGAAATAGGCTTCACCTTCCATTAAAACTTCACGTGCATTCTGGGTAAATACTTCAGGAAATGTCAATTTGGTTTCTGCATTTAGAAATACTTTTGTGCCATCAGACAGAATAATAGTATATTCCCCTCCGCGTGGAGTAGAAAGTGTATTCATAATACTTTCGGTAATTTTCTCTGGTTGATCTACTACTTCATTTTGAAAAATCAGTGTATTATTGGTATCTGTTGCTGAAGCGCTGCCCAATTGAATAGTCCTTCTTTCTTCTGATCTTCCTAATTCGATTATTTCGTTATTTGATGTGGTAAGGGTAGCTTTTTGTGTACCAGATAAAACAACTGTATTTTCAGTATTATACGCCAGTTTTTCATCCATATTTGGTGAGGATTTTCGAAACAGAAAGTAGCAGCCAATTATTATAATAATACTGGCTGCAGATGCATATTTCAGGATATTTCGCAGAGGTATTCCATTAGTTTTCTGTTTATTAATAAGTATTTTCCCAAGCCTGTTCCATGCTTTTTGTTTATCTATCCTATTATAAGCATTTACCTTTCTTATAATATTATTTTCATCAATTATTCTATTATGCAGTATCAGGTTTTCAGGATTCTCTTTTTTCCAGGACTCCAGAAAGGCTCTTTCTGTTTCTGACAGCTCTCCTTTCAATTCAAGAAAGATGAGTTCAGCAATTTTATATTGATCAAATTTTGGTTCCATGATCGAACAATTTAGTGATTTCATACTATGACAGGAAGGTTTCAAAAACGGGTGAAGTGAATTTGCCTTTTTTGAAGGATATTTTATAAAATACTTCCAAACAGCATCCAAATCAAAGAATAAATGTCTTTCAATTTAATTTTAAGTTGTTTATATGCAATCTTTTTTTGCGTTTTAACTGTATTTTCAGAGATATTTAATTCCTTAGCAATTTCACTGTTTTTTAAACCATTTATGCTTAACATCAATACATTTTTACATTGAGCCGGAAGTTCATTTATTGCATTATATATCAATCGATATGTTTCTTCTTCAATGATCAGGTTATTAATTTCTGAAGTGTTATTTAGTTCATTCTGGGTATATTCATTATGTCTCTTAACCACTCTGCTATGCTCCAGGTAGTTAAGACATTTATTTTTTACAGCATTATAAAGGTAGGTTTTTAGTGCATACTCATTTTTCAGGTTCTCCGGTTTTTCCCACAAGTTCAAAAACACTTCCTGTACAAGGTCTTCAGCAAACGTAAAATCAAGAATAATATTTGATGCAAACGAACATAGAGCAGGGTAATAGGAATCGAAAACATTTTTAAATTCCTGTTTAGCCTTAATAGGTCTGCTATGATTTATATCTTTACTCAATGTGTAGGATTAACAATACATACGTAAATATAAGTATAACTATATGAATTAAACCAATAGATTTATACTTAGTGATTTTTTTGTTGTTATCTGACTTAAAGACAATGAAAAAAAATAAAGTTGCTTTTTTTATTAAAAAGTAAGGAAGCAGAAAGGGACATAATGTTTTCGTATATGTGCGGAGGTAGTCGGAGATTGGTAAGTAACTTTTTTAGAAAATAATCTATATTTAGTAACTCTTTTTATTCTTTACGTATATGCATATAATGAAGAAATATAATTTTAAAATAGTCCTTTTGTTTTTAAATCTCAGCTATAGTTTGAGCTTATATAGTACAACCCATACACTCACCTTAACTTTTAGCAGTCACCGTGGCTTTTATAATGATGCATTTGTTCTGTTCATTGAATCATCAGATCCCACAGCTACAATTAAATATAGTACGGATTGTTCAGATCCTCTTTCAGCAACAGGAAATATTTATATTACAGGGCTGGTGATAGATTCTACCATGATAGTAAAGGCGATCGCCTTTTCAGCAACTGACACATCGGAGCTGATAACGCATACCTATTTGTTTCCTGATAAAATTAAACTGCAGCCAAATAATCCAAATGGTTTTCCGGATAACTGGGGTGGGTCATCGATTATTCCAGCTGACTATGAAATGGATCCAAATGTAATTAACAACCCGGAGTATTCAGCATCCATTGATGATGCCATCAAATCCCTTCCATCCTTATGTCTTTCTATGGCAATCGATGAATGGTTTAATTATGACTCAGGTTTATATGTTGGTTACCCTAATTCCAGCATTTCCAGGGAAAAACCTGTAAGTGCAGAATTTATATATACTGATTCAGCAAAAAGTTTTTTTGTCAGTTGCGGAGTGCAGAATCAGGGTGGTACCAGTATTGTCAACTGGAAAGTGCCAAAACAATCCATGAGATTATTATTTAAAGAGCAGTATGGACCTAAGAAACTTAAGAAAAAGATATTTCCCGACTCCGATATAGAATCCATAAATACACTGGTTGTTGATGGCTTTTTATATTCCTGGTTACATCCATGGGACAATACACAACGTGTAACTGCACTTTATTTCAGGGACCAGCTTGCTTCAAATATGCAAAACAATATGGGAGGTTTAAGCTTTCACGGTGTATATGTAAATTTATATATTAACGGGCTTTACTGGGGTGTATATGATCTGCATGAACGACCTGATGAAGATTTTGTAGCGGAGTATTACGATGCCCAACCTGAAGATTTTGACATAATAAAGCATAATCCGAACACAATAGTAGCCGGATCTAATTCATCATACCTGAACTTATTAGCAGAAGCCCGGAAAGGATTTTCGACACCAGAATCTTTAGAATCGATAAAAGGATATCTTGACCTTCCTTCGTTCATTGATTATATGATATTGAATTTTTATTTAGGCAACTTCGATTGGGCGCATCAGAATTATTATGCTGCGGTTAATACAGTTCTTAATACAGGTTACCGGTTTTATACCTGGGATGCCGAGCATGTGATGCGATACTCTGATGTTTATTATAACAATACTAATAAAAATGATATCGGCGGCCCTACCGAGATTCATCAGTTGCTGAAAGAAAATCCTGAATACAGGCTCATGTTTGCAGATGCTTTTTATAGGCATACTTTTAATAATGGAGCATTAACCCCGGAAAACTTTGAAAAGGCATTCTTAAAGCTTAAGAATGAAATTGATCTTGCTATTATCCTTGAATCGGCCAGATGGGGTGATTATTTAGAAAGTTCCACTGGCGTAACCTATACAAAAAATGACTATTGGGTCCCTGAAGCAAACAAGGTATTATCAAATTACATTCCAGACCGCTTACAGATAGTAATAGAACAGTTGAGGCAGTCTGATAATTTGTTATTTCCGGAAGTAATGCCTCCTGTATTCGATAAAGAACAAGGTAAAATTACCAAAGGAGAAGGTGTTTCACTTACAAGCATTAATACTGATGCCGGGGATATCATATATACACTGGATGGCACAGATCCCAGAAAAACAGGAGGCGGTGTTCAGGGACTATATTATAATTCACCAATCACCATTAATAAAGCCACCCTTATCAAAGCCAGGTTCATATCTTCCGGTGACAATGAATGGAGCGCCCTTACTGCAGGATATTATATCCCGGATAGTGATTACAATGCCGTAATGATAAGTGAGATAATGTACAATTCCGGTTATTATGGCATGGAGTTTATTGAATTGTTTAATAATGGGGCTTCTGATGTTAACCTTATAGGATACTCTTTTATTGATGGAATTGAATATTCATTTACTCAAAATGTAATATTGAAACCGGGTAATAGATTGGTGTTAGCAAATGACACACTTATATTCAAAAGTGTTTATCAGTTTAGCCCTTATGACATCTATACCAAAAACCTGAGCAACGGTGGGGAAACGATATTGTTAGCCAATTATATTGGTGAAATAATCGATTCGGTAACCTACTCAGATACCATACCATGGCCTCTTGAAGCAGATGGTTACGGAAGGTCACTGGAACTGATTGATCCGGATAGCGACAATGCAGATGCAATAAACTGGAGGTCATCGGAGAAGTTATTTGGTTCTCCTCAGGAATATGATACTAACACTTCTGTTCCATTTAACAATATTGGTGGTATCGAGCTAAGTGTATATCCAAATCCTTTTACGGAAGGTATTTCTGTTCAACTAATGAATTCAGATAAAATCGATAATCTTTCATTTGAAGTATACAACTGCCTTGGACAACTTGTCAGAGTTTTTGAGACTTCGAGCACACAATATACGTTCAATATAAATCTTTCTGAATTAGCAGCAGGCACATACATAATTAAGGTGATTGATATGAACAATGGTATTCCGCTACTCAATAAAATGATAACGAAATGGGAGTAAAAAGAAAGTAGGTGTAATGATTATATCCTTTTATTATGTAAGGGAGGTATTTTTTGGTTTGTGAGCGGACGTAGTTGGAGATTACGCTTAACGGGGGTTACTCAAATATCTCAGCCATATTTTTTTTATGAAGTGTAAATTTGCAATTTTCACCTGAAGGTTTTTGAATAACAAGAGATGCAGAATCAGCTTGATAAATATCAAGGTTGCAATAAGTGTCATGATCACAATTTAAAACATCCTGACCATTTATCTCAATAATGATATCCCCGATGGATATGCCTTCATCATGGGCAGGGGTTTTCTCTATGAGAGAGGTAACTACAAGTTTATTTTTCTCAAAGCTATAATCGAATCCGTAATTGGATTCGAATGATGGGTGGTAATTCTCTTTCCTTGGTTCCAAAATAAGCCAGGCTCTGTCATAGTCAAGAGTAACACGGAAATTAGCAAGGAACTCATCTCCAATGGTATTTAACCCTCTGCCGGAAACGAAATATACATCTTTCATGATGTATTCTGAAGTGCTAAGTTGCAAACTATCAATTACGCCACGATATTTATTCACGGCTTTTTGCTTCCCTGAAAGAGATTCCCCGGCTATACCAAAACCCTTAACATAGCTGTTTAGCTTTCCTTCTTCTATTAATTTTTTGCTTGACCTGTTATTTAAAAATAATCCCAATGCCGCACCCATATCAACTTTTACGTTTTTAAATTCCAGGCTATTGGCTGTTACCGGAATTTCCATGCTATAAGAGAATTGATTTACAAATACAGGTAAACATATTGTGTCTATTCCGAAATGCAAACTTTTTATATCATCTGTTACTATAATGATATTGTTTTCATAATCAATCTGCCAGTTTGCAAGGTGTATTATATCGGGACCGATTAATCCATCAAACTTCTCTCCACATTCGAATGGAAATTTACTGTTAGCTACTGGAATATTACTGAATTCCAAATCCCCTATTTGAATTTTATCAATAGATATAACATCATAGGTAAAGAAGTGTCCATTAAAATCCAAAGCTTTCTGTTTCATTAATACCGTGTACTCGTTTCCTTGATTGACATGAGAAAACAGGTGGCTTCCTGCTCCGGAATCCAAGATAAAACGATATTTTTTCGGTTTTCCGTTAATGCGAACCTCAATGATTATATGCCCATTCACCGTTTGAAAGGGGATGGTATCGACAAAGTCGTGATTTTTAATGGTTATCTCTTTTGTCAGATTATTATATTTAAATTCTCTTACAACTAAGCAGGAACACATGTTTAATAGTATGACCGCATAAATGGCCAAAAAAAGTGCTTTCTTGATTTTCATAGTGCAGTGCATTTATATTTGGAACTAAAAATATACAAAATATATGATAAACATAATTTTAACTGTTCATACATAAATTCCGTTAATGTTATATCAATAAAATGTTTTCCTGAGCAGTATTGCATATTCCCCTTAGTGGAACCTGAAAACTGCCCCGAACGGAGATTCATTTTAATAACAAACTATCAGCTATTAGCTATTAGCTATTAGCTGTTAGAAGCTTGTTTTGCCAATAGCCAACCATAGCCATTTTTTAAAAAATCCCTATGAATCGTGGTTTAACACTACATCTAACGGGTTTATAGCTTAACAATAGGTATTGTACTGTTAATATCAGACCGCCATACTTTTATTATATACAAACCCGTCTTCAATTCAGTAATATCAACTGACAGCTTTCTGTTGTTAAAACTGGTTGAAATGACTTCTTTCCCGGTAAGATCATATAACCTGAAATAAACTGTTCCTAAAACATCACGGATCAATTCAATGTGTAGCATGTTTTCTACAGGAACAGGGTAAATAAGAAAATTTTGTTCTGTATGGCCATTCATGATAATACTGTTAGACGGATCTTCTTCAACAGTAAAAGTAACTTTCGTTGATGTCGATATGCCCCAGTCATTGTCAGTAGCCACTGCGGTAATGTTATATGTACCGGTGTCAGCATTGCTTATGCTAACCGAGAAGGGAGGTTCTTCATCGATACCGAGCGACTTGTTTCCATTGAAAAATTCAACACTGGTAACACTGTCATCGTCTATGGCATCTGCGGTTATAATAATATCGGAGTTATTATATAATATATCATTATTTTCAGGATAAGTAATTACTACCGACGGGGGATTGCCCTGAATACTGTCTATAATACCTACACCTGCATATTTAGGCACCAGGGTTTTTACGACTTCGGTATTGATAGTTAAAAAATGAGTATAATCATAAGGGATATCGGCAATACAATTCACCGGGTAAGGGCGGGTAGTCCTTTCAACTTCAATATTACCTATCCTTTGAGTTTTCCCGGGAGAATCAGACGGTGTATAAATGGAATAATGCAAAGATTCATAGTAGTTCCGTTCAACGCGTACACAGGTGTTCGCCCTGATTTCAGTAGCATCTTTTGCCCCAATAAGATAATTATTGAAGAAGTGACCGACCGATCCCCGGTACATTGGCATTCTAAGTTTTACATTATTATAATAATTATGGTGGAACGTAACTTTCCTGTCGTCATGCAGGTCGTCGTCAGCAGCTCCAACCAGCCCGCATTTCCAGTGGTCGTGCAGGTAACACCATGATATGGTGATAAAACCTGTTTGCTGTTTGATATCTATCAAACCATCATATTTATCTTTATCGGTTTGTACGTCAGGGTTTTCTGAATACAGTTCACAATGGTCAATCCATATATTCTTACTGCTCCCAAATACAGATATACAGTCACCATCATTAGTATTTGTCGGGGTGGTAAGGCCAACCATGGTAATTTTAATATTTTGAATGATGATATTATTAGCGCTACCTATTGCCAGTCCAATCCCATGCAGGAAAGCATCGTTGCCCATACCCCGGATGGTTTTATCTGATTGCATATTTACCTGGCCCCCTCCGGCGCCATTTGTAATTTCCCCTTCAATCATAATAACATACTTAGTTGTGCTTTCGGCATACGATTTAAAGTCACTGTAATTATTGACCGTAACGGTATCGCCCCCTAAACCACCGGTAGTTCCTCCGTTTTGGGTTGCAAAACCCGCGATCCCAAAATCCGGTTGGCTAAAAACCTGATTAGAAGTAAAAAACATTATGATGCACAGGCATGTCTCTTTGACAATCTTTGCTGTTTTAAACTTTTTTATCCCTCTGCTTAAATCTTCCATGCGAGTATATTTAAAAAATTACTAATTAGTTGAACGTACTAAAGTTGGAATTTTAGACTTAAGTATTTGATAACTAAATACAAAAAGTTAATAATCTTTCATAAAAAC
>JAFGOZ010000092.1 GCA_016926235.1 Bacteroidales bacterium
CAAACGCATCAATAATTCAAAGCACTTCAAAACTAACTGTTGATATATGGATAATATACTTAATTCAGGTAACTATATTAAATTGTTGTGACCAATTTTAAAAATTGACCCGGAAATGATTCATTTTGGTTCAGATTTTGAGGTGTTTAGATATTTGATTAGCAACCAATGATCCTAAATTCATAACTTTATATCATGCAAACACTTATAAAAACTTCCATAATTCTTGTTTTGCTGCAGTTATTTTTGACTGTAACATACGCACAACCATACCAAACAAAACTTGATCAGCGTGTACTTGTGAAACAATTGTTAGGAAATTGGAAGAGCGATACGAGTAATGATACTAATATGTTTATAACAAATACATTATTTAAAGATGGTGCTAGAAGTTATAGCAAATTCATAGTTAATGGTAAGATTGTATTGGAAGAAGAGTCCATATGGATTTATAATAAAGACTTGGATAAATTTATTGTTTCTACTGTGTCGAATGGATGTGATGGGGATGATTATGCATTATGGTTCACCTCAGAAAAGAAATTTATAAAGATAAAGCTTAGTGATATTAGCAATACTGATGAAAATTCTTTTAAAGTCGAAGGTGAAATTTTATCACACGAAGAATTTCTAGAATCTATGATTGACAATTATAATCGGCATATCAACGTACGTTTTATCAAAGATAGAAATCATAATCCCGATGGAAGTCGTCAAAATCCCAAAAGAGACTTTCCTTCAGAGATATAATAAACAAAAACTGGTCACAACATGCGGTCATACGCAATTGCCGTGCCGATGGGTTGCTAATGTTAGTTCATTTGGTTATCTTTCGGGTAACACGACAAGCGAGCGCCTTGAAACGGCAACTGCGCATACCGCCGTCCGTTAGGCACAAGCGGAGAAAAAATCCATCCAACACTATAGCAAACCAGACAAATTGCAGAATAATTGGATAGCCAATTCAAAAGCAAGAGTGTTCCAGCCCGTCTCACAACCTTCCCGTCGCTTCCACACACTTGCTTTTTGCCAACACACAGATTATATAATAAATTGTTATTTAGACAGATAATGAACCCTTTTAATAAATTTTTGATTGTGCAAAAGTTTTATTTTTGTGAACAATTAATTCTTTACTTTTGTAAAAAGGCTTAATAAGATGAATCAAGCATTATTGACAAGATTATTTAAATCCATTGAGGGTGAACATGATACGCCTTTAATGAAAGTAGCCTTTAGCATAATTGAAGACGAAAAAAGAAAAGGTCATTCAACCCTCGCTGATAAATTGACAAAAATATTAAACGACAATTTATCTAGGGAATTGCAAAAGCCTACTTTTAAGGTTGCAAAAGATAGAACCTTTAGTATTCCAGTTGACAGGCGCTATAAATTACCTTTGGCAACGCATGTTGAACATGAGTTTTTAAGACATGAAATGGTCCTGTCTCCTGAAATTAATAGTAAATTCTTACGAATTGAAAAAGAATATTTAGCAAGAGAAAGGCTGGCACACCATGGCCTTAAACCAAGAAGAAAGATTTTATTGCATGGAGCTTCTGGTTGTGGCAAATCAATGGCAGCTGAACGCCTTGCTTGGGATTTAGGATTGCCTTTTTATAAAGTCAGATTTGACACAATTATATCCTCATATTTGGGAGAATCTGCATCTAATTTGCAAAATTTATTTAAAAGTATGGAGGATTACCCTTGTGTCCTTTTACTTGACGAATTTGATATTATTGGTAAACAAAGGAATCTTTCATCTAATGATGTTGGCGAAATACATCGGATCGTTAACATATTACTTGGATTGTTGGAAGAATATGAAGGAGAAGGAATTCTAGTATGTACAACAAATCTTGAAGGAAGTTTAGATAATGCCTTATTTAGAAGGTTTGACGATTTTATAGAATTACCTAAACCTGGTGAAAAAGAGATTATTGAATTGCTTAGAAACACATTTTCAGCCTTAAAACTTAATAAAAATATCGAATTAATTGATTTTTCGAAAAAATTGTATGGTATGTCCTCCGCTGTTATAGTTAAAATTGCAAATGATGCAGCTAAGAAGGCTATTATTCATTTAAATAGTGAAATTTCATTAGATGACGTTAACGATGCGTTTGAGGAGAACAAGGCAATCAATAAATAATTAATGGAACAATTTCCTCATTTAAAGTTTATCCAGAAAATAACAGGCAAACCTCGTTTTCCTAGAGGCGGGTCAGAGAATCCAATTACTAGGGAGAACAAGGAAAACAGACAAGTTCATGGCAATTTCCTTAAACAAAAAACGGGTAAACTAAAATCGGATTGGTATAACTCAATAAAAAAGCGGCAATCTGAAGGATTAGCTGATATTGATGAAAATACAACTCCAATTTTTCTTCAAATAAATCCAGATTTGATAAATGCACAATTTGATTTAGAATCATTTGGGATTGAAATTATTTCAGAGGAAGCTGATGGATTTATTATTGGAGCTTCATATGATAACCTGAAGTCGCTTGAGGAAAAGATAAACGGATTTATGTCTCAAGAGCACGGAACTGGTGGAATTGCAGATTTTTGGAAGATTATCGATGGTGATAGAGATATTTGGAAACCAGAACATATTTTATCAGAATATCTATTTTCAAATTGGAGTAAGATTCAAGATGCGGAAAATTATTTAGTTGAGGTTTCAGTTGCATTTGCAAAGCCAATCGGGAAAGAACCAGATGCATCAAAGCAAGGTGGAGAAGCTAGATTAAAGAAATATAGGGAAGATTTAATAAAAAGGGATGACATATTAGCTGAACGTCAAACCCATTTTGAAAAGTTTATAAAATACTATGGTGAGATTAGAAGTTCCTTTGTAGAATTAGAAGATAGTTTCTCCTGTCATGTTTTATTAACTGGGAAAGGTTTAAAAGACTTGGTACTCAATTATCAATTTGTTTTTGAAGTTTCCGAGATTGATGAAGTGAGAGGTATCGAAGGACAAACGTCTGATTTTACTGATGTTGAGATAGATATAATAAGTCCCGATGATGATTCTACTATAGTTGGAGTTATTGACAGCGGAATTATGGAAAACCATAGGTTTATTTCACCTGCAATAATAGGAGATTCTAAATCATATGTTGAAGCAGATAGCTCTACAGCTGATTATGTGAAAGGTGGTGGACATGGTACCAAAGTAGCTGGAGCGATACTTTATCCTAACGGAATCACGAAAGTTGAATCACCCTATAAATTGCCTTGTTTTATTAAGAACTTAAGGGTGCTGGATAAAGATAATTATTTACAACAAAAATGCCCTGCTAGTTTAATGGAGGTTATTGTAAATGAAAACTCAGATTGTAAAATTTTTAATCTGTCTATAACTTCCAATGCCCAATATAGAATAAAACGTAAGCATACGGCGACGTACATATTGCATTGATGGTTCCGGGGAATTACTTTTCCCCAAAAATATTCAATGTTAGACAGCGAAA
>JAFGOZ010000722.1 GCA_016926235.1 Bacteroidales bacterium
GTTTTTATGAAAGATTATTAACTTTTTGTATTTAGTTATCAAATACTTAAGTCTAAAATTCCAACTTTAGTACGTTCAACTAATTAAATTAATAGCATGTTAGCGTATAATAATTAATTATATTAAATATTTGATGTGCAAAATAATAAAAAGGCTGATTAATAAAAACACAATATAATAATTGTCTTAACCATATAATTCCAATAACTCCTTATGCCTGAAACAATCTGTAGTATGATCATTAACCATTCCTGTAGCCTGCATATAGGCATAACATATGGTTGTACCCACAAATTTAAACCTTCGAATTTTCAGATCATGGCTCATCTGATCGGATTCCTCTGTACTAGTGGGTATATCTTCTATTCTTTCCCATTTGTTTTGAATGGTTTTTCCTTCTACAAACTCCCAAATATAATTATCAAACTTTCCGTACTCTTTTATTACACGTAAAAATGCTTGAGCATTACTAATTGCAGCGTATATTTTCAGACGATTGCGGATAATACTCTCATCCTCCATAAGTGACAGCACTTTACTGTCGCCATAGTTAGCTATTCTTTCAAAGTCAAAATTATCAAACGCCTTTCTAAAATTCTCGCGTTTTGCCAGTATGGTCGACCAGCTCAACCCTGCCTGAAAACCATCTAAAACTAAAAATTCAAAATGCTTATAATCATCATGAACCGGTACTCCCCATTCATCATCATGATAGGCAATATCAAGTTTGGTTTTTGGCCAACTGCACCTTATTCTCTGTTGATTTTTGATTTGTTGATTTGTTGATTTTTCCATCTGTCATTTAATATTTGCCTTCTGCCTTTTAGTTTAAAACCATGAGCCCCTTTGCTGGTAAAGTTTAATAAAATATTCAACAGACCTGTCATATGTTTTTTCTGCATCTTTTGGGAAATAGCATGCCGGCAACTCGCCAGCCCTCCGGTGATACGTTAAACAATCACAGCATACGCCTATGCGACTACAGGGATAAGTACAATTACAAAACGATACGTTTTTTTCTTTTTTGCACTCCATATTTTCTTGTTTAAATTCCTAATTTATTTCTTATTTCACCGGGTATCCCGTTTTTATTTAAATAAAACGAAGTGGTTTTATACTCAACATAAGCTTTGGAAACAAATATATATCCATTAAACCGGTTACCCAATGTTCCCCATGAGTTTTTTACCAGATAATATTCTTTACCGTTTTGATCACTGGCAAGCCCCACTATTTGCATTCCATGATCATCGGTTGTATTATATGAATCAAAGGCATCCTGCCTTATTTCCTGGGTTATTTTTAACTCCTCAACTGGTTGCTTGAATATATCTGCTGTTGCAATATCTGTTGAAGCCGGGACAACTGCTATACCGTATTCCCATGAAAAAAAATCTTCACTAACATCAGTGGCCCACGATACGGTATACCCTTTTTTCAGTGCATTATCAATTATTTTTATCATTTCATCTACCCTAACATTATATATTTCTCCCCACGACCAGTTATCTGGAACTTCAAGAATAAACTTTGAATAATAAGGATGGTGATTATATGAACCTAATAAAACATAGTCAGCGTATTGAATGTCTAATTTTTTGGTAAAATCAGCAACAGTATAATTATGATTATTAAAAATGAATTTATGAGGGATAATACCCATATACTTTTCCAGAATAGCTTTTATACTATCATTCCAATTTTCTTTTGTAAATATTTCATTATCTACCACTTTATCCATATAATCCTTTAATTCCTGATCCATTTTCTGGTGATTATGCAGCTGAAAATCATACTTACGTCCTAGATACGCAGACTCAGGTACAATACCGTATTTCCTTATAATATTCATCGGATCATCAAGAGCTCCTCCACCGGAATACCCATTATGGCCATGCATTCTAATGTATTTCTGTGATTTTTCAAAATATGTATAGTAAACTACATACATTTCGGAAAGATCATAAGTCCCTTTACCTTGCCTTATAAGTTCTGATTCAAGCATAGCCAGGGTTGAAAAACTCCAGCATGTACTTGAAAGTGCCTGGTCTTTAATACCTGTGGCTTTATTTTCAAGAGTAATTGTAAAAACATAATCGTTTGCCTGAAAAGTTTTTTGAGCAACCGATTGTATGCCATAAAAAAGTAAAGTAAAAAACAATAAGTTTAAATACCCTTTTCTCATGTAGATAAAAATTATTTGATTAAAATTTTTAATTCGGTTCGACGATTCTGAGCTCTTCCTTCTTCAGTATCATTATTTGTAATAGGCTGAGTTTCACCATAGCCTTTATATTTCATTTGTTTCATATCCACTCCCTGACCATAAAGGTAATCCACAACAGATTTTGCCCGGTTTTGAGATAAAGTAATATTATGCTGTGAAGTACCCATATTATCTGTATGTCCACTTATTTCTATTACCACAGAAGGATTCCCCTTCAGGAATTCCACCACTTTATTCAGTTCAGCTCTTGATTCTGACTTTAACCGGAATGAATCGGTAGCGTAAAAGATATTACGCAAAACAATTTTTTGACCTTCTTTAATAGGAAGCAGAGGAATATCTTTGTAATATGGTTTGGTTATATCATGCAATCCGTGTAAGGAAAAATTATCCGAATAAAAAAGATATCCCTTCCTGTTTACATTCAAACCATAATCTTTATCAGTAGGTATGCATACTAAAAACTCACCTGTTTCACCTTCAGATGCAGCCTGGTTAGTTGTAACTGCATTTGCCAGATCAATAATTTCAAATCGGGCTGCAAGTGGTTTATTTGTCTCACTGTCAAAAACCTTCCCTTTCATGTATGAGACCATTGTTGGCCTTGAATTCTGAGGCAATTCAAACATAAAAATATCCTTACCACGGCCTTCCATTCTGTCTGAACTATAGTAAGCAATATTCCCTTTTGCATTTACAAATAAACCAATCTCCTGTCCATTAGTATTAATCGGATAACCGAGGTTTTCAGGTAATCCCCAATCTCCTGATGCATCCATGCGGCTTACAAAGAGATCAGGTTTTCCCATTCCTGGCCATGTGTCTGAAGAAAAATACAATGTCCTGTTGTCCGGATGAATAAATGGAGATTGCTCTTCACCCGCAGTGTTAATACTATCCCCAAGATTTACAGGCTCCATCCAAAATCCATCATCACCAAGAGTTGTTTTCCAAATATCCATGTTTCCCTTACCTCCAGGCCGGTTGCTGGCAAAATACAATGTTTTACCATCAGGAGATAATGAAGGCTGGGTATCTTTATATTTACTGTTCACTGGTGGACCCAAATCTACAGGAGATGTCCACTCACCTTTTTTATACCAGGAAATATATAAATCACATCCTCCCACTCCATCTTCACGGTTACATGCTGTTAATACCATTATTCTCCCATCGGCGGATAGCGTTTGAGCCCCTTCATTATCGGGTGTGTTTACAAAATCACTAACAGGTTTTCGATTTGCCCACAAAGTATCTTCTTTTCGTTGACAAATATAAAAGTCTTCCTGTCTGTTTAAATAAAAGCTGGGATTATTCGGGTCTTTTGGTAAAAGGACCGTAAAAACCAAAGTGCTTTCATCCGCCGATAAGCTTGGCCAATATTCATCAAATTGCGAATTTACGCTATCTCCCAGGTTTATCGGATTAAAAGGCACCGGATTGGCAATTGCCCTTATCGCAAATTCACAATTCGCAATAATCTGTTTTGATTTACCAATATATTCTTTACTTGCCCTTCCTTTATTAATGAATGTTTCCAAATGGCCTTTGGCCTCTTCATATTCGCCCGCGTCATATTCGAGTTGTCCTAGCGTAAAAAGTACCATAGGAAAAAAGTCAGGATTAATTTCGACGGCCTTCCTATAACTTTCAATGGCTTTGGGTTTATTCTTCATTTCCACATAGACATCAGCAATGATCAGATAAGCTTCAATAAACTGCTTATCAGCATTAATAGCCTTTTGCATCATGGCTATACCTCCTTCATAATCCTGCGATCTGGAATTTATCAGTTCATATCCTTTTTGATAGTACTTAATTGCTTTTTTTGACTTGGAAGTCAGCTGCTGCCCACTAATAGAAGGAAAGACAAAAAAAAATAAGAACAGAATAGGCCAGTGTTTCTTTGTCATCGTATTAAATTAGATTAGGGAACGTTCATAAATTTATGCATTTGTAATGAAATATTCCAATAAGGATTTTCTAAAACATACTTATATATTAAAGGAATTATTGCTTCACTTTCGGTAAACTCCGGCTGTAAAAACAATTTGCAGGATTTTTTTACTTTTTTTCGCATTTTTTCAGCAAAAATTAAGTCTTCATCTCCGGTTATAACAATTTTTAATTCGTTGGCTTTCTCAAATATATCGACGCATTCAGGCAATTTATGTAATTTGGGAGATATGCAAATCCAATCCCATTTACCGGATAACGCATATACACCCGAGGTTTCAAGATGTAGCTGAAAACCTTTCTGGTTTAACAATCCTGTTAACATTTCTAAATTATATAAAAGTGGCTCACCTCCCGTTATTATCACCCTTTTTAATCCATATGACTCAACTTTTAAAACGATTTCATTAACAGAAATTTTTGGATGATTATCTGCTTTCCATGAACTCAGGCTATCGCACCAACTGCAACCAACATCGCATCCAGCAATGCGAACAAATGTTGCAGGATAGCCAGAATAAAAGCCTTCTCCCTGAACTGAAGCAAAAATTTCAACCACGGGCAGTAAATCATTTGTAAAATCTTCAGACATTGGTAAAAGCATTTGAATATAAAAATAATCTTTTTTCTCCAGCTTTAAACGTTCAAATTATAATTCTTAGTCTCCTGCAATTATTTTCCATTCGTTGGATTTAAGGACATCTCCAATTGATAGTTTAAAAAGCATTGCCGGAAGTGCCCTGCTTTCCGATGATATAAAAAGTGTTTGATTGTCTATAAAGTCTATCGCTTCCAACCCATGTCCTTTCATCGTTGGTAAAAGTAATGTGATAAAAAATCCGTTACTATTTATAGTATTTAATTTCGTTATGATTACAAATGGAGACTGAGCATTATATCCCAGCAGGGCAATGCATTGCGTTTCAGCATGTATAGCAGCTCCTGTAATCAACCCATTGATATGTAAAGTTCCACAGTTTTTTAATTTCTGAGTCTTATTATTTCCCTGCATAACTATTTTATAAATCGATGTAGCATAATTTACACGATCTTTTGTAAAAAGGAACACTGTATCATTATACACGAATAAACCTTCAGCATCATATGGGTTTTTTGCTCTGTGTATATGAATACCATTATAATCAGCATACTTAAACTTTTTCTTTGCCACATCTACTTCTCTAAGCGAGGTATCACTCAATATTTCTGCCGGAAATACAAAAATCCGCAGGTGTTTTCTGACTCCAAAATTATTTCCTATATCACCTATAACTACATATTTATTATTAACATCACAATCTTCCCAGTCAATATTAAAAGTATTTTTTACTTTTATTACAGATGTAAGTTCATTCTTTTGGTTATCCCATCTGTATAAAGCTGCTTTGTTTTGACTATCATTAATGAAATAAACAAAATCCTGATAGAGGAATAGCCCTGAATTTTCATTTAATATGCGAGGAAGTGTATCTATTACACTTATTTTTGATGCTGGAATTTGGATTTCTATTTGATTAAAAGCTTCAGGCATAATGCTCATAACCATTATGCATGATATAATAAGTACATTTAGATAAATTGATTTATGAATTGGAGGTTTCACAAGTTCACACGAGGTATTTTTCCAATACAATAAATAAGTCATCCATTTGGACAGGTTTAGTAAGCACTTCAGTGCATCCGGCATCCAAACATTTTAATTTATCATCAGACATAGCATTTGCAGTTTGAGCAATTATCGGAAGGTTTGGTCTAAAACGTACTATCTGTCGTGTAGCTTCATATCCATCTAATTCTGGTAACTGAATGTCCATTAATACCAGATCAAGGTCGGGAAATTTATTACATTTTTCAATTGCATCAAAACCATTCATTGCTCTTACAACAGTGACTTCTTTATCTATTAACAATTCCTCAAGAAAAGTAAAACTGGGATCGTCATCTT
The DNA here is from genome assembly GCA_016926235.1 of Bacteroidales bacterium. The sequence goes on from JAFGOZ010000722.1 coordinate 6,129, forward strand.
CTACAATCATTACTTTTTTGTTTTTCCAGTCGATCTTCAAAGCATCCCTTCTCTGCGTTTTCTCTTCGCTGGTAATCTTTTTCGCAAATTCAAACGGTATTGTAAAATAAAACTCAGATCCCTTTCCTGGCTCTGATTCTACCCATATTTTACCATCCAACAGTTCTATTAATCCTTTTGATATTGCTAAACCCAGACCGGTACCTCCATACTTTTTCGTTGTAGTATACTCAGCTTGTGTAAAACGGTCAAAAATCATCTCTATTTTATCCTTTTCAAGACCTATTCCCGTATCTTTTACGAAAAATAGCAATTCATCCCCTTTCATCTGGTAACCAGCTTTTATTGAACCTTCATGGGTGAACTTAATTGCATTACCAATTAAGTTGGTAAGTATTTGCTTAATTCTTAATTTATCCCCTATAATAAGACTATCGGAATCATCCAGTGATTTTTCAATAATAAGTTCAACGCTACCTTTATGTTTCCGTATCAAATCCATACTAAAGAAATAATCCAATTCATAAAGGAGAGTATTAAGCGAGAATTTTGATTTAACAATATCCAACTGCCCAGCCTGTATTTTCGAAATATCAATAATATCATTGAGCAGATCCAACAGATACTTACCATTATCTATAATAACATCTAAAAACTTAGCCTGTTTTGCTTCAGGCAATTTCTTCTTCCTTATTAATTCGCTAAATCCAATGATCCCGTTCATAGGAGTACGGATTTCATGTGACATATTTGCCAGAAAAGCAGATTTCAATCTGTCGCCAGCCTCGGCATTTTCTTTTGCTGTCCTTAGTTCAGACTCAAGAATTGCCCTGTGGAGTGCTATAGAGCTTTGGTATACAAACGTCTCAACTAACTGCTTGTGTTTCAAATCTTTACCGTGACGTGAAAAAATATAAATCCCCCCTAATAATTTATTTTCTCTTGTTAATCCAGCAGAATATACTTTATTTATTTCAAAAGCTTTCTGAATAGCCTCACTCTGTTCATCCGGAACGGTATTTTCGGTAAATTGTTTAAACCCGCCTTCAAGTTCAATTAATTTACCTGTCATTAAACCCTGAGTAAATTCATCCTTAAAATTGTAAAATGCTCTGGTCAGATCAAAACCAAGAGCAGAACGAAGTTGTTCACCTTCACCTTCCTTAAGGCCATTTAAATTAACAATATTTACTTCGTGGTTTTGTGTATCAAATTTTGTAATTATAATTACTGATCCGTCTGTTATCTGAACCAGGCTTTTCCCAATGAAATCAAATAGTTGCTTTTCTTCGTAAATTTTAAAAAATTCCAGTGCTGTTGTGCTTAAAAATCTTTGTTGTAATGTATACTCAGCTTCTCTTTCCTCTGCTCTTTTCCTTTCAGTAATATCAACAATTATACCTTTTAATGCAACGGGTTTTTTGTTTTCATATATGGTGTTTGCATAAACTTCTCCAGGAAATACTTCCATATTTTTCTTTATGAACAAGTATTCAGGATGCGCAAGTTTTACTCCATCAATAATTTTTTTGAATTCTCCTTTAAACTTCAATAAACTATCTTCTTCGAGAAGAGAAAAGAAAGAAGCACCCGCATCTATTTCCTTTTCTTTTAATCCAAACATTTCCAAGCCAATGTTATTCATAAAAGTAATACGGCCACCTTCAATATCCATTTCAAATACAATCTGAGGTAACAATTCAGCTAATTCACGGAATTTTTTCTCGCTTGCCTTTACACGATCTTCGAATTTTTTTCTGTCCGAAATTTCAACGATTACACCGCGCATACCAACAGGTTTACCATGTTCTTCAATAAGAGAATTAAATATTAAAACCGGAAATTCCCTTCCACTTTTTGTAATAGCTGTATATTCATTGCCGGAATTTATGTCCCCGCTGAAATTGCGTTTCAGGTTTTCTGTTATCCTGGGTAAATCTGATTCTATAAAGAAATTTCTGAAAGAACGAACTTCAATCATTTCATATTTTGAATATTCAAATTTTTCAAAAGCAACCTTATTTACATAAATTAAATTTCCTTCCGTATCTATTTCGAAAATAATCTCTGGTAGCATCTCAGCTAATTCCCTGAATCTCTGCTCACTATATCTTAAAGAAGATTCTGCAGAGCGTTTTTCGCTTATATCATTTAATAGTGCGGCATAATAGTCATTTAGCTTAAAGACGTATATCTCAAAGTATTTATTTAACGGGGCAAAATAGTAATCCAGATTAGTACAGCTATTTTTACTTAGTTGAATTAATAGAGGAGCTAAATCCCCAAAATCCAATTCCGGGTACAACTCTCGAAGTGTATGGTTAATAAAAACCCCTTTCTTCTGTCCGGTAATACGCTCGAACGTCTGGTTAACCTTTCGAAATTTAATATCTATAATAATACCTCTTTTATCATAAACCAGATCAAATAAAACAAAACCATTCAGCATATTTTCGAAAAGCATGCGGTAGTTCTCCTCGCTGATCTTCAGTTGTTCCTCCATCCTGTTCTGATGCGAAATATCTTCAACTGTTCCTTCAAAATACAGAATCGTATCATCAGCACCTCTTACTGTTTTTACATTTTCCCTAACGCTGATGCATTCCCCATTATGCCCCCTCCAATCAGAAACAAAACCACTAATTTCATCGGTATTTTGCATCATTTCCAGAAATTTCTTTCTGAAGTTCTTTTCAATATATCCCTCTTTATCAATATCCCGCTTTGATAGTTCTGCAAAAGACTTATACCCTAGCATATTAATCAAATAGTTATTTGCAAATATAACTTTCCCATCCGGGGTAGTTCTATATATCCCAATTGGTAAGTGATCTGCTAAAATTTTTTGTTCGTCAGGATTTTGCTGGTCAATTCTTTCTTTTAGCTTTTGATTTTCATCTTTTAGCTTATTTAGCAGTTCTTCCAGTTCTTGTATCTTTTTTTCACTATCCATTTTGGTTTTCTATCCTCATATAACTATTATATTAAAAATCATACCTCTTCATTAAAATTAAGAAATTCCTTATAAATATTGAAAAATATTATGAAATAAAAAGAGAATGTTAAAAAATAAGATCAGGATAATACTAAACAAGAATAAATTTTTTTCATCCATATGATTTGACTTATGGATGATAATCATGTAAATTTGTTTTTATACCTTTGGCATACAAATATTTAGGATATTAATGGAAAATATAATAAATACAGCACTCTGTTCATTTGGTATGTCAGGGGCTATTTTTCATGGACCATTATTAAATGCACATCCTGGTTTTAGCATTGCATGCATTCTTGAAAGGACAAAAGAATTGTCGAAAGAAAAATACAATGCTAAAATTGTTAAGAATTATAAAGAAATACTACAAGATAAAACTATAGACCTGGTAGTTGTTAATACACCTGATGATTTACATTATTCCATGACAAAACTGGCTTTACTTAGTGGAAAACATGTAGTTGTAGAAAAACCATTTACGCAAACAGTAGAAGAAGGAGAAGAATTAATTTCATTAGCTAATGAGCAGGGGAAAATTCTTACTGTATTTCAAAACCGCCGATGGGATGGTGATTATTTGACTGTTGAGAAAATAGTTAAAAGCCAGATTCTTGGAAGACTTGTAAGCTTTGAAGCTCATTTTGACCGTTTTAGAAATTATATTCAGGACTCGTGGAAAGAAGATAATAGCAGAGGAACTGGCACCATTTATAATCTTGGCCCTCATCTCATAGATCAGGTATTGGTTTTATTTGGCATGCCCATTTCTGTTTTTGCCAATATAAAGATATTTCGTACAACTGGAAAGGTTGATGATTATTTTGATATCTTTCTTGAGTATCCTGATAAATTAGCCTTAATAAGGGCCAGTTACCTGGTAAAAGAAGCTGGACCAAGATATCTGATCCATGGCACCGAAGGTTCGTTCGTAAAATATGGCCTTGACCCCCAAGAAGAAGCCTTAAAGCAGGGCTTATTACCAGATACAAAAGATTGGGGTACCGAACCTGAAGAAAAATGGGGAATATTGCATCTTGATAAAGGAGAAATAAATGAAAGGAAAAAGATTGAAACTACACCCGGTAACTATCTCCAATTTTACCAAAACCTGTATGAAACAATTAATGGGAAATCAGATTTACTGGTAAAACCTGAAGAAGCTCTGGATGTTATTAAAATTATTGAAGCAGCAAAACAAAGTGCAAGAAGGGGATGTAAGATACTCTTTTAAACAAACTAGTTTTGAGTAATAAAATCCTGATAATATTTATCCATTTCAGCAGATGATAAATGTCCATCCGATTTAATAATTAAGACATACTTCAGCGTCAGGCTGTCACCTTTCTCTAAAACAAACGCGAATGGCGGTTCCTTTTCGTTAAATGCTTTCATCCCAAAATTATCAATGGCAAATAATCCATAATCCCTTGCCATCCAATATGATGGAAAATTAATATTATCAGGATGGTCACAAATAGCTACAGAAACCGGGTCCTGTTGCTGAGAAGAAGATAGGACAACCCATTTATTGCGTGTTCCCCATATCTCCTTGCCTGTTATTCCACTACTTCCTATATAGTGTCCTTGCACTCCATCGTTATTTATCTCCTTTTCCTTCTTTGGTCTTCCATTTTCATCTGTAAGTATAAGTGGTTTATTATCAGGCATCTCAAACTCTCTCGAAAGTCTGATTGCGAAGAGGCCTTCTTTGTTATCCCTTATGACCACCTTCTCACTTCTGGCATACAATGTAGTAACTCTACCAATCATCCTTGTATCATACGTTCCAGAAATAGTAAAGACTGTTTTTTCTCTCATTAGAATTTCTCCTTGATGAGACTGCCAATTCAAATTTTGTGTAAAACCGGCCTGCCCAACACCGGAATGAACAGACTCAAAAGATACATGCTTGATCTCACCATACCTGGATTTTAAATCAGCAGGAATAGAATCTGAATTATTCCAAAAGTCAATACCATTCACATCGCCAAAATTAAACCAGCAGCCCACCTGATGAGGATGGTCAGCCCTCTCCCCTCCTTTTGCTTCCAAGGGGAACCTCCTTGTTATTATATTGCCAGCAGGCGATACTACGGGATAAAAGAAAGGTTTGGCAAAATCTGTTGAGTAATTATAACTGGTAAAAAGACTTTTATCAAAATATATGTCCAGTCTAAAATCGTTTGAATTATTTTTTATTTCAATGAAAGGTTTGTCTGTAAAACCAACCACTTGTTTTGAATCGAACAAATACCAAAGGAAAACAGGTATAATAAATACATAAACTTTATTCATATAATCCTAATAATTAATCATTGGAATTGAATAAAGTTAGTAAAAAAAAATGATCCTCTATAGATCTTTGGCAAGTTGCTTTAACCAGTCACGCAATCCCGGTCCAATGTCTTCCCTGCGCAAACCATAGATCACATTTGTCTTCAAATAGTCGAGTTTATTACCTATGTCATGCCTTTTCCCTAGAAACTTCAACCCATACATAACTTTATTTGCAAGTATCATGCGCATCGCATCGGTTAACTGGATTTCATTATTTACGCCCGGAGTAACTTTATCCAGGTATTCAAAAATCTCCGGTGTTAAAATATACCTGCTAGCAATCACTAAATTGGAAGGGGCATTTTCCATTGAGGGCTTTTCAACTAAATCATTTATCTTATAGATGCCGCCATCCATGGCACTGCCCTTCATTACACCATATCTTGATACAGAAGTCATTGGTACCTCTTCTAAAGCAACAACAGGGGCATTAAACTTTTCATACACATCCATCAACTGTCTGGTAATGGGAACATCTGTAGCCGATTCCAATAAAGTATCTCCCAGTAATACTGCAAAAGGTTCATTATTAACGTGGTATCTAGCATAACGTATAGCATCACCCAGACCATTTTGTTCTGGTTGCCATACAAAGTGAATATTTGCCAGTTCTGTTAAGGATTTAACTTTTGAGAGGTCTTCATTTTTATTCTTTTCTTTTAATTGCATCTCTAATTCGAAATTCCTATCAAAATATTCCTCGATCGAACGTTTTCCCCTGCCAATTATCATTAAAATATCAGTAATGCCTGATTTTACTGCTTCCTCCACAACATATTGTATTGTTGGGGTATCTACAATAGGAAGCATTTCTTTGGGTTGAGCTTTTGTGGCTGGTAAAAAACGAGTACCAAATCCAGCCGCAGGAATTACTGCTTTTTTTACCTTCATAATCTTAGCCTATTATATTTGGTTTAATTACCTCAATGTTTTCATTCTTCATAATTTCACACAAGGTATTGAACATCTTTTCATTTTCATATGTTCCAATAATAGCGCCACCGGAACCTGTAAACTTAGCTGATGCACCTGCTTTTCTGGCAATCTCCACCATCTTTAGGTTGTCCTTAGAGATGTTCATTACAGCCTGACGGATATCAAAATTACTGTTTATTAACGAACTTAATACATTTGTTTTTTTGTTTTCCAGGGCATCTTTTACTTTTTCTGTCAGATCCTTCCAATCTTCTATAGCTTTCAGCACCTTTTCATCACCAAAATCGTATCGGGCTTTAAAGTTATTATGCACTACCTCTGAACCCTCAGATAATTCAAGCCTGTATGCAATATATAACGATGGGAAAAGTTCCCTGGATAAAGGAGTATATTCCCCATATCCTTGCTTATCCATGTATTCCTTGGCAAAATTCATATATACCGGACATTCGTATGCCTGAACAACCCTGTCCTGTAAACCAGCAGTAATTTTGAGTTCCTCCACTTCAACGGAAAGTACAAGGTTTGCCAGCATTGGCTTAGGTATTTCAATATTATAAAAGTTCATCAATGCTTTCATGCATGCTGTAATTATAGCACTGCTTCCGGCCAGGCCAAGTCGAAATGGGATGGTTGAGTGATAACGAACTGTAAAATTTCGCTTATCAAGGGGATGGTTATGCAAATGGCAATATTCATAAAATCGCATTATTGCTGCTTTAATAAGCCTTATTCCTCCATAATAACCATATAGTTTAACATCTCTTACCAGACCTTCAAGACTGTTAAATACATGTGTATCATAGTCAGCGGGGATTATTTCCAGCTCAGGTGTTTCATATAAAACAACCTCAGCTTTAAAATTATCAAAAGGAAATGCTATGGTTTTTCCAAAATATCCATCTGAAGGATTTCCTATCAAAGCTGCTCTCGGATATGAATGAGTCGTTATTATCACGGTTGTTAATTTTTATTGTTCAATTTAAGAAAAGGATACTTAGCAATACCAATTTTTTGAAAGAAATATGAAAAGGACACCCCTAAAACCCCCAAACCATACTTTACACTCCTTTTAAAATTTATGGATGATGCTTCTTCAAAATACTTTGTCGGACAAGTTATTTCGGCGATCTCAAATCCTGCATAAAATATCTGTGCCAGCATCTGATTGTCAAATACAAAATCATCAGAATTTTCATTATAATTAATAGTTTGAAGCACTTTTTTAGAAAATGCTCTATAACCTGTATGATATTCGGATAACTTTTGATTCATAAGAATATTTTGCGATAAGGTTAAAAGCCTGTTGGCAAAATATTTATAGATAGGCATACCTCCACGCAAAGCTCCTTTACCCAATATTCGGGATCCTAATACAACTTCATAAACGCCATTTGCAATCAAATAGCATATGGAATGAATTAATTTTGGTGTATATTGATAATCCGGATGAAGCATTACTACAATATCGGAATTCAATTCAAGTGCCTTATTGTAACATGATTTTTGGTTCCCTCCATAGCCTTTGTTTTCGGTATGTTCAACAATATGTTTGATTCCGAGTTTTTTTGCTACTTCTAAAGTCTTATCCTTGCTTAAATCATCTACTAACACAACATGGTCAACAATATCAAATGGAATTTCATGAAAAGTAGCTTCCAGGGTTGATTCTGCATTATATGCAGGTAAAACGACTGTAATAATTTTATTATATATCATTTTCCACTAATTGGTTGAGAAATTCGTTTCTCTCTTAAGAAATACAAACCCGTTTTTTTCATATAAAACCTTAAGGTCTTGATATTTCCCCAGATATTTATCTTTTTTTGTTATTTTCACTACAAAATAGGCAGGCTTATCAATATCCCCTTGTAAAAGCCAGTCTTCATCTAATGAAATGCTTTTATCACCCGGCTTTTTTCTGCTATAATATAAATGAGCATAGCTCTTAAAACCAAGTGTTTCTATATAGCAATCTTCATCGGATTTGGATTGATAAAACTCAATAGTTGCATGTTGCGAATATTTCTCAATTTTACCTGTAATGATCAAAACATTCAAGTTTATATAGATTAAAGTAAATAAAAAAATGGATATGAATGCGAAATGATAATTTTCTCTCTTTATGCCAATAATATAAAATATTAGCCCAACTAACATTATCACTCCAATCAACGCTTCAAAACCACTCCAGGTAACATCTGCCTGCAAATTTGCTATTGCAAATTTGTCTTTGATAAGATTAGACTGTATAAGTTTATCCTTACCCCGTAATGCAATTGGAAGAAATATTGATAATAAAGTGTAAAATGATCCAATAATAATCAATAAAATACTGGTCCATCTTTTATATTCCATATTATGGTTGCTAACTTTATAAACAAAGTATGCTCCAAGAAAAGAAATCGGGAAATAACATAAAGATGAATAATGTATAATTTTAGTCTTAACAATTGTAAAAAGAATAAGAACAACCCATAGAAGGATCAACATCCAGATTTTAAAGTGCTTTTGAAAACCATTATCATAGTAGTTTCTTTTAAAGCTTCTGAGGGCAAATACCGAAGCCGGGAAAACACCTATAAGAAGAATTACAAAATGGTAGAATAAGAAACCTCCGTGTCCTGCATCTTTAGTTTTAAATAACCTAATTTGATAATCAACAAAATCTTTTACTATATCAAAATTACCTTGTATAATCTGCAGAATAAACCAGAAACCCCCGACTATAGCCACTAAAGCAATAAAAAAAAGTATATCCAGCCAGGAACACTTAACTCTGAAACGTTTAAAAATTGTATAAACAAATACACACAGGAAGAATATGAGTAAAGCTACAGGCCCTTTGGTAAGTATTGCCAGTCCAATAAAAACTGCTGATAGTAAAATTTCCCTTCTACGACCGGTTTGGAGCTCTTTTTCAAGGTAAACAACTAAAAAGTAAATACCCAAAAATATGAAAAGATTGAACCAGGGATCAATTATCCCGGATTTAAAATAAAAGAAGGGAAGTACAGAACAAAGATATACTAGTGCCCAGGCAAGGCCAAAGCGCTTATCATATAATTTTTTTCCTATATTAAATAGCACAAGCAAGGTAACTATACCACAAATAGCATTAGGAAATCGGGCTGCAAACTCATTTATTCCAAAAAGTTTCATAGATGCAACCTGCATCCAAAAAAACAAGGGGGGCTTTTCCCAGAACACCTGATAGTTTATCTGTACGGTTGAATAATTACCCGACACAATCATCTCCCTGGCTGATTCAGCAAAATTTATCTCATCCCAGTCAAACAATGGAACGGAGCCCAGAAAAGGGATAAAAAACAATGCCCCAACCAGTAATAACCCAATTTGTATCGTATAGCTCCTATTTTGCATTCGTCTTTATCTTTCTAATATTAACAATAGAATTATCCAACCACTCTGCCTTCACATTTTGAATCCTCAAAATTGAAAAAAAAGCAAATATAACACCAATAACGGCACCAAAGTATACATCGGTAAAAAAATGCTGAGACAGGTATATTCTCGAGTAGCCTATAATTAAAGCTAGCAGAAAAAACAGAACCTGTAAAGATTTATTGCCAATAAAATAAGATAAACATAAAAACAAAGCAAAAGCAGTAACCGTATGCCCTGAAGGAAAACTATGCTGAAAATGAAGTTTTACACCTTCAATAAAATGACAACTATCACAATAGGCAGCCGGCCGTAACCAGTCATCAAAAATTACCCGTTTTAGCAACTGGCTTATAAGTCCTGAACTAAGGTAAGATGCCAATAAAATAATTGAATATCTTATCCTCCAGAATAATAATGCAAGCACAATAATAATTGTCAGGATACCATGACCTATTTGAGTAGTATATTTAAAAAAAGTATCCAAGAAAACAGTATTATGGCTGTTCACATTCAGGTATACTTCCATTGGGCTGTAAGCTATTAATAAATAACCTCCTAAAAGCAAAAACAGGATAAAAAGAAAATCAAAAATCAATGTTCGTTTGAATATATTATGCATTTTTTTCAAATACGGTCCAATTTATAAGAAATATCATTCAACAATGTGATTATTCATATAATATTGGAAAATGAAGGGCAAATATAAATCCAAATTTATCAAATGACAAAAAAGATATAAAATAGAATACACTAATTTTGGTAAACCTGATTTGAAGCAAAGAGTCTTCATACATTTTTTACATGCACTGTCTTTTATTTCCGAATAATCTTTTGGGTGTGCCTCCTGCTTCCTTCTACCAATTCAAGGATATAAACTCCCGGTTTAAATGAAGAGGTATTTATGTAAAATTCGGGATATGAACTGTATTCAGAGTATACAACCTTTCCGTTAATGTCTCTTATAGTCAATTTAACTCCCCTGGAATTTGGATTATTATAAATGACTGCCAGTTGCTTTTTAAATGGATTTGGACTCACATTAACCAAAGAAGTATCAAAGAGTGTATCCTTGGCATTTTGTAAACTGTTGAGCTCTTTCAATAACCAATTTTCCGGATCGAACAAAACGGAGAATACTCGATTTTTTAGAAGAATTTTGAAAGTTTCAACCTTTTCATTTTGATGGAGCCTGATGGTTGTATCACCATCTGCAAAAGACAATTTCAGGTCAAAATCATGAACAAACTTTGTAATATTACTATTTGATGGTTCTTGTGAAAGACATATTGTAAATGTATCATTTTCGTAACACCATAAAATATCATATATCGGATATCCCATTCCGTAGTACCATTGATCGAAAAATGTGGTAAAATCTTTCCCGCTTAATTCTTCCAGCAAGGCTTTAACTTGTTCCGCAGAAACCACATTGTTAGCATATCTGGTTAATATTGTACGTAAGAAATTAAAAAATATCTCATCATTGTTTAACTCATAGCGGATCATATGTATAATGGCTGCTCCCTTCTTGTATGTGATCGAATAATCAAATACCCGGTATTCATCACCCAGCTCGTCATCTGGGACATATATTGATCTGTTATTATTGTTCATGGCATAATTATGTGCTTGAATCATCCATTTATCTGCCTGAACCTGATCCTTTAATCCTTGTAATGATAAATATTCTGAGTAGGATGCAAAACCCTCATTTACCCATATATCATTCCAGCTTGCACAGGTTATATAATCACCAAACCACTGATGCGACATTTCATGTGTCACTAGTAAAAAATCCATATTACTTAATGTTGTCATGGTTTGATGCTCCATACCTCCTCCCATTGGCGCCAGGCAGTGACCGTACTTCTCATCAGCGAAAGGATATATTCCATATACACTGGAATAATACTCAAGAATATCTTTTGATTCATCAATGTCTGCCTTATTTATCTTTAAATAATCGTTTTTGCTATAAATGTAATTTTGTATTAAAATGGAATCAGTATATCCATAAGGCTTAGCATAAATATTGTACTCATCATATTCTGCAACAGCCAGAGAAATTAAATAGTAAGCAATTTTATGATAAGTCTTCCACTCATATCTCTTTTTATTGTTTTGTAATTCAACAACTTGAGTAAGCACACCGTTTGAACCCGCTTTTAACCTACTATCAACCGTAAGAAATACATATGCAGAATCAGCTTTATCGTCCAGTACCTGCTTGCACGGGAACCATTCTTTTGCTTTTAAAGGCTCAGATAATGTCCATGTAACATCTGTCTGGTAGGTATAGTCCATCTGACTCGAAATCCCGGTAAAGAATCCCGATGAATTCCCTCCAATCCCATGATAGTTTACTTTTAGCATTAACAAATCATCTTTAAGGTAATCCTTACTTAAGACAATATGTATTAAATCATTTTGATGTGTAAATTCCAGGTTTTGATCTTCACATTCGATTGAATCAATAGATAATTCATCAACCAACTCCAGAATGACTGTATCCATATTGCTTTCAAGAAGCTGAATAAGTATTCTTGTATTGCCTTCCAGATATGTACTCGTATCCGTTACCTGAAGGTCTATCCAATAAAATTTCACATCGTATTTATGCAGTCCCGGATGTGAACCAGGATCAGTTGAATAATTGTTTTCAAACGATAAAGCATGCAAAGTTAAAGGGAATAGAAATACACATACCATCAGCGTCAGGTTTCTTATCTTTCCTTGTATCATATTTTTTTTTATTTTTAACAAAATATAAAAGTAATTTGTTTTTCTAATTAGTGATTGTATTTTTAATAAAAAGAATAATGTAAAATTGTTACTCAAGTATATACCTTATCATACCTTGATTACGTGGAAATATGACATCTACTGACTGATCATCCTCTAATGGAATAATACATTTTACATCCAGTAATTCAATAAATTCAGATGTATACTCTTTCAAAATTCCTCTTAGTTTCAGGGGTTTTTCTCCTTTATCAAGTATTGCTTCAACTCTCTTACCAATATTTTTTTCCAATAAAGGTTCATAAGCGGCCTCTACCATGGAAGCCAACTGCTGATTAACCTGTGTCACATATTTATTCTGAGACTGCATAGCTGAAAGCAGATTAGCGTTTTTAATGGATCTTCCCACTAAAACTTGTATTACATCCACCAAAGAATCTCTTATCGTTTTAAAAAAATTCTGTAAAGCTCTCACTACCCTCATTAAAAAAGTAGGTTTATAAATATATTTCAATTGCCGCTCCCTGCTCTTGACTTGTTTACCATGAAGCTTATCCACATGTCGTATAATACATTTAATTGCGCTAAACTCTGATTTGTAAATAAACTCCCCTATGTATTTTTCATTGTTTCCAAGGTGAACTTCTTTCTCATATCTGACTTGCATACCGCTTCCTGTAACTGATAAAACGCCTATATCCGTTTGATTATCAGCATAAAGTACAGTAACAAAATTTGCATTAAAATCTTTAAGGCACCTGTCCTTATGTTTGCGCCTGATATACGCTGCAATTAAAGAAGAAACAATAATAACCAGCAGTGTTAATGAAAACAGATTATCTATCATTATCAAAGCTTTTATGTAAAGATAAAGAATTAAGTGGTTTAGAAGAAGATTTAAGCAACAGAACTTAAATTATTATCCATATTACCATACGTATCAATATAGATGTGTAAACATTATATATTATGCGATTTGCCTTTCCTGATGAAAGCCTTATAATAATTCAGTTTCCAAACAAAAACATTTCTTATTAAATTATAAAACACAATAAATCCCTAATTTATCGTGTTAAAAAAATGGCATAACAATGAAAACCTTAATCCGGTTTCTCTTGTACATCTTACGAAGAAATTCTATATTTGGTTGCCTTAATAAAATAAAAAATAATGAGAACTTTTAAATACTTGCTAATAATAGTATCCTGCTTACTGATTACATCATCATGTAAACAAAAAAATGAGTATCACGAATGGGACGATTTAAATGTAGTGCAAAAGGATAGGATACACCCCCATGCTCTTCTTATACCATACTTAAACGATTCCCTCGCCCTGGAAGGAAATCCATTGATGTCATGCAATTTTTTAAACTTAAATGGAAATTGGAAATTCAAATGGGTATCAAAAGCAGAGAAAGCATCAAAGAATTTTTATAAGCCAAATTACGATGTAAGTAAATGGGATGAAATTGAGGTGCCGTCGAATTGGGTAAGCCTGGGATATGATAAAAAATTGCAATGTCCATCAACCCCACCTTCAGTTAATACGCCTAATCCAACCGGATCATATTATACACGTTTTGAAATACCCGAAAGCTGGTCAAACAAAAATGTTATTCTAAGGTTTGAAGGAGTAAAATCAGCTATTCAGATTTGGATAAACGGTAAAGAAGCCGGATATAGTGAAGGCAGTTCATCTCCGTGCGAATTTAACATTACACCTTATATTGGAAAGGGAGAAAACATTCTTGCGGCAAGGGTATTTCAATTATGTAACACATCTTACATCGAAAATCAGACTTTGACAGCATTTAGTGGGATTACGCAGGATGTTTTCCTGTATGCATTGGACAATATTTGTATAAACGATATCAGTATAAGCACCGATTTTGATGAGGAATATAATAATGCAGAACTTAAGGTAGATGTTGAAGTTAAAAATATTTCTTCACAAAACATTACTCCTCAAACACTTACTGTAAGCTTATATAATATACAAAATCAACTTGTTTTGCAAAAAAGCATTAAAATAAAGGAATCCTACGAAGCGTCTTCCAGCAAACAATATTCTCTGGTTGAACTAGTTGAAAATCCTCAACCCTGGAGCGCTGAAAAGCCTTATCTATATAAATTGCTTGTATCCTTAAATACTAATGATAGTACAAAAAGCATCGTAAACCAAAGAATAGGATTCAGGGAAATTGAAACAAAAGATGGTGTTCTGTTAATTAATGGCAAACCTATCGAATTCAGAGGTGTTCAATATGCAGAATTCTCATGTGATAAAGGAAATACACCCTCAAGGCAAGAGACTATTGAGGATATTATTGCTATGAAACAAAACAATATAAATTCCATAATAACGAAATTTGGACCTCACTCTCCGCAATTATATAACTTATGTGATGAATATGGACTTTATGTTTGGGATCAACTGGATATTTCATCATCCAAGATTTCTACTCCCCTCTTAAACCAGACTAACTGGAAAACACCATTATTAAACAAAGGTTTGTCTATGATTCACCGGGATAAAAATCACCCGTGTGTAATTGTTTGGTCACTTGGAAATAAAGGGATTAAAGGTGAAAATATTGAAGCTTTAAGAGAAGAAATTGCCAGACTGGATAAAAGACCTGTACATTGCGGGAATTTTTCTTTACAAAACGTAACAGAAATTAAAAATTCTACTTTTAATATTATTTCAATTGGAGATATTTCTCCTGAAGCATTGAATGGTGTATTAGACAGTTTTCCAAATAAAACGTTTGTATTAAATGAATATTTAATGAGTTCTGGTAATGCAACAGGAAGGATTACAGAATTTTGGGACATAGTTCATTTAAATAAAAATCTGCTAGGGGCTTTCATAAATGATTGGTCAATATTGGCTTTGAAAAACATGAGTAGTGACAGTACCTTTTATTATAAACCTGTTTTGGAAACAGAAGATCAGATGTATTCTGGTTTATTATACCCGGATAAAACCCCAACTCCCGCCCTCAATGAAGTAAAATTTGCCTACCAACCTGTTGTAATTAAACCTCTGGGATTGTATAGCGGAGTCATATCAATAACTAATATGAATTCTCAGTATAACTTAAAACATTATGATGCCACATGGGATATTTCCAGGGATGGTATTAGATTATACGGTGGAAAAATATATAATCTGAATGTAGAACCCGGTAAAACAGAATCCTTAAAACTTCCTTATTCCGGTTTCACTGCATCACCAGGAAAAGAATACTTTTTAAATATAAGTTTATCATTAAAAGACAGTACCAATTGGGCTAAAGAAGGGTATGAAATAGCCTGGGCACAGTTTAAACTGCCTTTCTATGCACCCCGCCCGGAATCAATGCCTCTGGAATATATGCGAGAAATAGAACTTAGTGAATCCTTAGAAAACTATATGATAAGAAATAACGAATGCTCCATAACCATTAACAAAGAAAGTGGTAACCTCACTAGTTATCAATACAATGATGAAGAGCTTTGGAAATCCGGGCCGGAAATAAACTTTTGGCGAATGCCAACAATCATGGACCGCATGGAAGATTTGAAATTTAACACCTGGGAAAAAGCAGGATTAGACTCTTTAAATTCAAAAGTTCAATATACAAATTTTGAAAAACTGAATACAAAGATGCTTCGTGTTTACTTTATTAAAACGTATTCGAATGATGAAAACACACATCTTTTTAATGTTTACTTTGCATATACCATTTATGGAAATGGTTCAATGGAAATAAGCACAAAAATAGAGCCTTCCAATTATGTCGGAACTATAGCCAAAGCCGGCTTACAATTTACATTACCAAAACGCTTAAATAATATTACCTGGTTTGGAAAAGGTCCTTATGAAACTTATCCGGATAGATCTGCAGCCAAAGTATCCATATATGAATCAACTGTAGATCAGCTATTTGAACATTATACAATTCCCCAGGAAAATGGTAACCGGAGTGAAGTAAGGTGGATTACGCTGGCTGACAGCGGTAATGCCGGATTACTCATACAAAGCTACGATCTGTTTAATATGAGTGCTTATAATTATTCTGACTATAACATAACCAGAAGTGAAAATGATGACCAATTGAAACCTGAAGATAAAATAACATTGAATATAGATTTTGAACAGACAGGTGTAGGAAAGTCATATGCAACTGCAGATTCTAAGTCACCCTACCTGGTATATTCCCAAGGCATGAATTTTACTTTATACATAAGGCCATATATACCAAAAAGCACAAATATGGCATATTTCATGTCCAGAAGGCTTCCGGGTGTTAATGTAAAATATCCTGTTTTAGAAGCTGAAAGTGAGTAGACTATCGTGAGCCAACTATTTTATGTTCAAGTGAAGTAAATTCGCTTAATCGTGTTTTAACAGTGATCTTTAAAGTATCCAGGCCAACAAACTGACCCGTAAATTGCTGTATATCTCCTCCTTCAGTACATGGAAGGGTAAGCTTTCCACTTTTATCTACCAAAGCATTTATTGTATGCATATAGTAATATTCCCTGTCATAACAAATAGTTGAATACGGTAAATATGTACTATATACAATTTCAATTTCATCTCTTCTGAGTTTTTGCACTATTCCATAATACTCAAAATTGGATGATGATTCAGTCGGATCGTCCGGATGCGTATCATATAGAGTCTCCGTAACAAAAAAATTAAAATTCCCTTCGTAATCCTCAACATAGTCAAATTCATTAATCTTCTTGCAGGAATGAAGGATAATGCCAACTAGTACAAACACTAGTAATCCTTTCCAATATTTATTTGTCTTCATATCACTTATTTTTTCATTGGGATTAAATTAGTATTTTTTTTGGAGTTTGCCTAATTTCAAATATGTTGTTAGCTATTAATTATTGGCTTTTAGTAACTAAAAGCCAACGGCCAAAGGCTTAAAGCAATTATCAATTATATCATGTTATTAAAAATAATTAAAGATTTGATATCCGCAATTCGCACAATGACCTGATTTATCCAAACCTGTGAACTTAATTGAATAGCCCCGACGTTGAACAATTGAATTTAAACATTCAGGACAGTGGGTATCATGTGCATTCTCTATAAAAGCATTTCCCACATAAACGTAATCCAGTTTTTCTTTTGCAAGTTTATAAAATCGGGCAAGAAGTTTTTCAGATGTTGGTGCTTCGGTTGCTTTATACCTGGGAAAATACCTGGAGAGATGAAGGGGTGTATCCTTCCCAAGCTCGGAAAAAATCCATGAAATCATATCCTTAAAAACCTTCTCATCATCATTTTTCCCGGGTATTACTAGATTTGTAACCTCAAGATGCCTGTCTCTGCGTTTAATATGCTTTAATGTTTCCAAAACTGGTTGTAACCCTGATTTGGTTTCTCTTTTGTAAAACTCATCCGTAAATGCTTTCAAATCGATATTACATGCATCTATCACATCCAATAGTTCTTCCAACGGTTCCGGGTTAATAAATCCATTTGACACTATCACATTATGCAAACCTCTTTTTTTAATTTCACGGGCAACCTCAATCATGTACTCGTAAAATACGGTTGGCTCATTATAGGTATATGCAATGCCAATATTCGATTTTCGCCCACGTGCTGCTTCAATGAGTGTATGAATGGGATATTCTTTTAAAAAGTGTGCTTCCTCCACTCCTGTTTGAGATATTTCACAATTCTGGCAAAAATAGCATGAGAGGTTGCATCCAACACTGCCTATAGATAAAATTTCTTTCCCGGGGAAAAAGTGATATAAAGGCTTTTTCTCAATAGGGTCAAAGCCTACAGAAGACAGTAAACCATAGTTTTCGGAAATAAGTGTATTTTTTACACTTTTTCTTACTTTGCATATTCCCCTCTTTCCCTCAGTAAGTATACACTCATGCGGACAAAGCAAGCATTTAATATGTGTTTCATCTTGTTTTGTATAGTAAAGTGCTTCTTTCATAAGTAGATCAGTTCGAGTATAAAGTTACAAGATAAAAAACGAAAACAAAACCGGATTACCGTTTCTTTCTCATTGCAGCTGCTTTTTTTACGTTGTTATAGTTGAGTACAACCAGTGAAATAGCAATAATCACCATTCCAATAATGGATATTAGCTCAGGATGCTCATTGGGTAAAATAATCCAGCTAAGAACAGCCCCAAACAAAGGAACCAGGAACTTCCAGATATTAACTTCAGAAACCTTGACTGCAGGCCTTTGCAACAAAATAAACCAAATAGAAAATGCAACGGATGAAACAAAAGTTAGCCAGCCAAGGGTAGCAAAATATTGCCAGGTATAGACATTCTTTATTGAGGACTCAATAGGTAATGATAATAGGAGTATTGCCAAGCCTCCAATAGAAAGTTGTGCCGAGTTTAGTATAAGTGCCGAACCTTTTTCTTTATTTTTCGCTATCATAACATTTCCATAACCACCGCAAATATTAGAAGTTATAAGTATCAATATTCCCCAGAATTCCTTCCCTTCAACCCAGCTTAAATCGTATTTATCGGCTGCAATGATTATTATACCAATAATTCCAATCGAAATAGAAAGTAATTTTCGGATAGTCATCTTATCGTTATGCAGTGCCAAATGCGCCATAATGGCAATAAACAAAGGACCAGCACCAACAATAATGGCAGTTATAGAGGCGGGCACCAGTTTCAATCCCAGATAAAAAAGGCTATACAAAAGAAAGGTTTGAAAAAGACTAATTTTTAGTATTGGAATTATATTCATTCGTACAGTCGAAATATACTTTTTAATTCCTCCACAAAAAGGTACGATCACCAAGCCAGACAGTAAAAAACGCAGACCTGCAAAATTCAGTGGGGAGGTATATTGCATGCCTATTTTTATACTAAAAAAGGCAGTTGACCATAACAGGCAGGCTGTTATGGCCATTATGGTAGTTGATGTAAGAAGTTTTCTCAATATTGCATCAATTTTAATAAATTAAAAATAACTAATAAATACCATTCTGCTTTATAAAACAAAATATAATTAACTATTTCTATTTTTAGTAACTTTCATAAAAATAAAACCTCATCTTAAAGAATAAATTATACTTATTTATGAAATAATAGAAGGATAATGCTATGAAATCATTAATTAAACATAGTAAATCAATAATACCCGCATTCGCAATTCTGAGCCTTATCTACATATCATTAATAATTTATATAATACCTGAATATAAAAAGGCTTTAGTTGAAAGCAGAAAAGAGGGAGTAATTGAATTAACCCGAAGTGCAATAAGTATAATGAACCACTTTTATCAAAGCTATAAGAAAGAAATAATTGATTCTGCTGAGGCCAGAAATAAAGCAATTGAGACGATTAGTTACATTAGATATGGTGAAGAAAACAAAGATTATTTCTGGATCATTGATCTCCAACCGGTGATGATTATGCACCCATACCGACCTGAATTGGTAGGAACGTATGTAGGCAATTACATTGATCCAACCGGGAAAAAAGTATTTTTATCAGCAGTTGAAATTGTAAAAAAAAACAGTAGTGGTTTTATTAATTATCAATGGCAATGGAAAGATGACCCTACTAGAATTGAAAAAAAGACCTCGTATATAATCCTCAATAAATCGTGGAACCTTATAATAGGAACTGGAATGTACCTTGATGATATTGAAAGGAAAATCTCAAATACTACAAATACAATCAATACTGTTGGTTTTATAATACTATTTAGCCTTCTTCTAATATTTGGGTATTCCAGTTATATTTCCATAAAAAGCAAACAGAAAGAGGAAAAAGCTATTATCAGAACTGAATTATCGGAAGAAAAATATAAAATGATACTCGCACATGCAAACTCAGCAATAATACAAACAGATAATTCAGGGAATATAACCTATTTTAATGAATTTGCCGAGAGTTTATTCGGATATGAGCAATCGGAAATTCTGAATCAAAATATTGTTGAGATGCTTTTTATAAATAAAGACAACACAGATTTAAAAACTGAATTCAATACAATACTAAAAAATCATTATTTAGAAACCTGGAATTCCACTAAATCTAAGGAAAAAAAATACATTGCATGGTATAACAAACCTTTATATGATGAGCAAAACAATATTAATGGGATTATAACCATAGGAACTGATATCTCTGAACAAAAAAAAATACTGGATGCCCTTACTGAAAGTGAAGAAAGGTTTAGAACAATATTCAATTCAGTCATTGAAGGAATTGTTATCTTTTCAAAAAAAGGCGAAATCCTGGAAATTAATAAATCAACACTGCATAGCACAGGATATACCATTGAAGAATTAAGACACATAAAGATAACCGATTTGTTTAATATACCTGACTTACTGATTGACAGAACACTAAATTTGGTCATAGGAGATAATGGATATACTTATGAGCAGTTAACCTATTTCAACAAAACAGGAGAACCAATCCCAATTGAAACAACTATCACTCCGATTACATACAAAAAAGAAGCCGCATATATTGCTGTGTCAAGGAATTTAAGAGAATTTACCCGCATACAAAATACTATTTTCAATACATCTGTTAGAGTTGAAGAAATGGAAAGGAGCAGAATTGCAAGAGAATTGCATGACAGCCTGTCTCCTTTGCTGTCAATAATTAAACTCTCTATTCAATCTTTAAAAATGGTAAAGGACGAATTTGTATTTTTTGATTTGATTAAACATGCAGAGAGTTCAATTGATGAATCAATCAGAGTAGTAGCTGAGATTTCAAATAACTTAAGCCCGCATATTCTTGAAAATTTTGGATTAATTGCGGCTATAGAATGGTATGCAAATAAGATCAAAGCTACTCAAAAAATTACCATATCTATTAACTCAAATATCCACGAACCACTTGAAAAAAATTTAGAGGTATTACTATATAGAGTTACAACCGAATTACTAAATAACACGGTTAAATATTCAAAAGCCACACAAATTTCAATAAATATTATTTTAAAAAAATCTCTATTCCTAAACTACAGGGACAATGGTATTGGATATAACTATTACGAAATAATAAAGGAAAAAAAAGGGATGGGGTTATTTAATATTGTCAACAGAATAAAATCAATTAATGGTAATATTCTTTTTAATAATCTAAATAAATCGTTCTCTGTCTTAATTGTTATACCTGAAATAAAAAACTAACTATGAAGATATTAGTTGTTGACGATCATAAAATGTTCCGGGAAGGATTAAAAATGATATTATCAAATGTGGATTTCATATCACAGGTAGATGATGCAGGCTCGGGACCTGAGTTTTTAGAGAAAATTAACCAAAACCTGCCAGACATTGTACTCATGGACATTATGATGCCTGATATGGATGGAATGCAGGCTACAGAGATTGCAATGGTCAAATACCCGGACTTAAAAATAATAGCCTTATCAAGTTATGGAGAAGAATACTATTATTATAGAATGACAAAAGCCGGAGTGAGAGGCTTTGTTCAAAAAAATACAGGAATTGAAGAATTGACAACTGCTATTGAAGAAGTTGCCAATGGGGAGTGCTATTTTTCAAAAGAAATTCTAAGAAATATAATAGTTA
>JAFGOZ010000723.1 GCA_016926235.1 Bacteroidales bacterium
AGTGATCCAGCTGGGATTCGAACCCAGGACCCCATCCTTAAAAGGGATGTGCTCTACCTGCTGAGCTACTGGATCGCTCTTTAAATTGAAGATGCAAAAGTAAAATCTTTATCTATAAATACCAAGTTCTATATACATTTTTTTGAAAATTTATTCTAAGTAATTAATCAACAATATTTTATTATTTAAATTGAATATGTTGAAATTATTTAAAGAAGAAAAGTACCTGTTCCATTTCGTTATAATACAAAATGTTGTAAACAATATTCAGTTACCTGTTTGTATGATTATTATCAGGAGTTGTGAAATTTATTTGTAGATTTTATATATTTAGCCTTCATTTTATTTACATATGAGGTTTTCGTTAATCGATAAAGTTGTAATAATAACCGGTGCTTCATCCGGTATTGGTCTTGCGTGCACTAAAGAATTTTGTCATCGGGGTGCAAAAGTAGTGATGGCTGCCAGAAATTTTGATAAACTCAAGGAATTAGAATCAGCGCTCATATTAAATGGTATGGAGGCTTATGCTGTGAAAACGGATGTAACCATTGAATCTGACTGTGAACATCTTATCAATGAGGCAATTAATAAATATGGCAAAATTGATATTATGATCAATAATGCAGGAATATCCATGCGGGCACTATTTGTAAACTTAAAACTGGATGTGATACGTAAGGTAATGGATGTAAATTTTTGGGGCACAGTTTACTGCTCAAAGTACGCATTACCACATTTGCTTGAAACAAAGGGTGCTTTGGTTGGAATGTCATCGGTAGCTGGTTTTCAAGGACTTCCGGGAAGATCAGGATACTCGGCTTCAAAATTTGCAATGCACGGCTTGCTTGAATCAATAAGGGTTGAGCATTTAAAAGATGGATTGCACGTCATGATTTTGGCAGCTGGCTTTACTTCATCAAATATTAGAAAAAGTGCACTTACAGCAGATGGCACCCCGCAAGGTGAATCGCCGCGAAATGAGGGAAAAATGATGACCCCGGAAAAAGTAGCCAGGGAAATGATTAAAGCATTAAAAAGACACAAAGGCAACAGGATACTTTCTGTAATAGGTCAATTAATGGCTGTTTCCCAGCGAATTATACCAAATATTGTAGATAAAGAAGCATACAGAAGGTTTGCCAAGGAACAGGATTCTCCTTTAAATCATTAAACATGTATATATACGAAACGCAAGTAAGAGTAAGGTATGGTGAAACCGACCAGATGGGCTATGCTTATTATGGGGTATATCCTTTATATTATGAAATGGGGCGAACAGATATGCTGCGAACCCTTGGGGTTACGTATAAGGAAATGGAAGCAAGGGGAATATTCTTACCCGTATTAAGTCTTAATATCAAATACATTAAACCTGCATATTACGATGATATGCTTACTATAAAAACAATTCTCAGAAGAATACCCTTGTTAAAGCTGGAGTTTGAATATGAAATATATAATGAGGAAAATGAACTGTTAAATATAGGTGACACAACACTTGTGTTTATTGATGCTAAAACCCGAAAACCGGCGAAAGCTCCCGATGATTTTCTTGAGAAGATTAAGATTTTTTTTAATCAAAAAGATGAATAAACAACTTCAAGCATCCAAATTTTTTTTCTTTTTTCTTATGTTTTTTTGTAAGTCCTTATTTTCTCAAACAGTTAATGATCTGTTACCTTATGAATCTTTTTCTAATTCCCGGTTACATAGTACTTCTCACGAATATATTACAGAAAAATATCGGGATGATCGTCCGTTACAGAATATTTTAAAAGGATTTCATTTCTTTTATAAACATTTCATTGCCTCTCAGGATGCCAGTAAATGTCCATTTCAAATATCATGCTCAAATTATTTCATATACTCAATTGATACAAATGGAATATTTTTGGGTGTTTTGGATGGAGCCGATAGATTATTAAGGTGTAATGGACTTAGTCATGATATGTATGATTTAGATTATGAAACAGGAATGCTTATTGATGAAGTTCCATTATTGAAAAGACATAAACATGAATAGGTATATTGGTATAATCCTTATGCTTGCAGTGGGAAGTATTTCAAGATTGCAATCACAGGATTTGTTTGATTATGCTCATTCGAAAGAATTTGCCAAATATCTATACAATTCAAAAAATTATGAGCAGGCAACCTGGGAATTTGAACGGCTCATTAGCTTGAGAGGAGATGATGACACCATTAAGTTTTTTCTAATAAATAGTTATAGACATTCTGGAAATATCCGGAAAGGATCGTTAAGAACGCGTGAATTATATAAAAATTTGACTATTGCACCTCCTGATATTGCTAATGAGTATTCAATTCTTCTCCTTCTAAATAATGATTTTGATACTCTCGATCACTATCTGAAGACATCGTTAACAATACCGGTTGATAAAAAGCTGGAAATGTCAATGTATTCAAGTTTACTTAACAGGGACTGGGATAATGCCAGATTGCACTATATGGATTACCAAAAGTATAGCATTCAAAATAATGACATGAATGATATATTCAACCAAATTGATGAATTGCAATATAAAAGTCCGTTTTTAGCCGCTACAATGTCTACATTTATACCTGGAACAGGGAAAATATATTCGGGATATTGGAAAGATGGCCTTTTTACTCTTGGAGTTGTAGGTGTATCTTCATGGCAGGCTTATCGTGGTTTTAAAACAGATGGGAATGAAAGTGTATATGGTTGGATTTTTACAGGATTAACAGGTGTAATTTATTTGAGTAATATTTATGGTTCTCAAAAGGCAGCAAAGTCAATTAATACAAGACGTGACAATGAAATACTTCGTAAAGTATATACTATTATTACTAATCAGTAGCAAGGTATTGTTTTCTCAAGATATAAACAATACATTGCTAATGGCTGAAGGCCAGAAGAATATTGGTAACTATTCTTTTGCATATTCATTATACACACGGGCATTATATTTTGGTAATGAAGATATTACACAATATTGTTATATAGCTATGGGTGATTGCAATTTCCAGCTTAAAAGGTACGATGAAAGTATAGAGGAATATAAAAAGGCATTTATACATGCGGATACTGATAGCATAAAAAATGAATTGTATATCCGAATTGCATATTGTTATCTTTTTCAAAATAAATTGAGAAATGCTATTGAGGAAATAGAAAAGATATGTGAAGGAAAAAATAATGAATTTCTGGCAAAAAAGCGATTTCATGCAGGATTAATTAAGTTCCTGTCATTTAATTTTATAGGCTCGCATGAAGATTTACATGCATTTATAAATGATATGTGTCCGGATAAGGCAGGGGAACTTGAGAATATTTTTGAAAAGACAAGGAAAATAGAAAGACAAAAAAAACAAAAGCTTTGGCTTACAAGCGCAATAGTTCCCGGATCAGGTCAAATAATGAACAGGGATTATAAAGATGGCATAAATTCATTTTTGCTAAACTCATCTTTAATAGCTCTAACATATTATGTAGGTTATTATTATGGCATACCTGAGGCAGCATTTACGGTATTTCCATGGAGCTACAGGTATTATTCAGGAGGTATAGTAAAAGCAAAAGATTCTGCTAAGGACCGTGTAAAAGAAAGACATACTGAGACCTTTAATGAAGCTATTGGTTTGTGCTATGAATGTATGAAAGAAAGGGCAGAGGATGTTCAGTAATCTGATTTAAAACTGTTCTTTGGTCATACTTTTACTGCTACTGCTACTGGTTATTATCCTTTCTTCTTTGCCTTTACCTTCAAATTGATATATATTATCCAAAATAATTATTAAATTAGTCTAATTGATTTAAAAGAAATTAAACGATGTGTTATCATATTGCTATACATATAACCAGGGAAGAGTTGGAAGAAAGGTTTAATGTTGATTATTCAAAAAATTTGCCTCATGTTCCCCGTTATCATGTTTCGGCATTTCAGCTGCCTCTTGTACCCGTAATCCAATCGGGTGCAGCAAACAAAATATCACATTCACAATGGGGGCTTATACCGTATTGGTCAAAAGATAAGGCTTTTGCTGATCAAATACGGCTTAAAACATTTAATGCCCGAATAGAAGAGGCAATAGAAAAGCCATCATATAAATTACCAATGAAGCAGAGCAGGTGCCTGATTCCCGTTAAAGGATTTTTTGAGTATCATACACATGAGAATAAAAAGTATCCATTCTACATTCAAAGTAAAAATCAGGAAATATTTGCCCTTGCAGGCATTTATGATCAATGGTTGGACAAGTCAACAGGAGAACAATATGATACTTTTTCGATCCTTACTATGGATGCTAATCCTATGATGGAGAAGATCCATAATACAAAAAAAAGGATGCCTGTGGTTTTGACCAAAAGAAATGAGCAATTGTGGTTAGATATTTCCATTACACCTTCGGACCTAATTCCTTCTATTCTTAAGGAAAACAAAATTACTATGGATGCATACCCTGTTACAAAAAAGATTTCTCGGCAGGGTGTTGACACAAACACACCTGAATTCATTACTCCATTTAAATACAGTGAATTAGAGCATTTCAACGTATGATATAAAACATATAATTGTTTATAACTTTTTGGCTCAATATTTGTAAATAAGTTAGATAAATTGAATTTATATAACTATCTTTTCGATCGTAAAAAGTTTGTTATTTGATAATATAAGAATGGGGTTCGGGTTTTTATAATTTAGGGTGTTTGAGTTTGATTATACAATTCCAATGTAATTTTGCACGACGCCTGGGGCCTCATTCTTTTTCAATGAAAATGATAAAAATCCCGCTGAATGAAGCGGGATTTTTATTTGAACACATATAATTGTATTGCGAATGAAAAAAGTAGTTCTACTCCATTCGTTCTATTACTTAGTCTCCTTCAGCATGTTCTTAAGATAGAAATTTTTGGATTCATTCCAGGAAGTAGCACAAATATCAATGTCTCCATCACCATCCACATCACCGCCAACGGCATCGTAGCATTCGTAATCTGTGAGAAGCTCGTGCTTTTCCCATTTTTCACCTTTTCCATCGGTATTTTCCCATATGTAGCACTTTTTGTGAAAATCTTTCGTTAATGCTCCTCCACCGGCAAAGATATCCATATCACAGTCGTTATCAAAGTCAGCAACCACCAATGATTGCAGATCCTGTAAAGTGTTTATATCAACATAATATACATACAAGTTAAGACCCTTCTGTTTGTTTGCCAACCAGGCAACTCTGCAATTAGGCAAATTCGATTCTACTTGTATTATATCATTATCTCCATCACCATCCATATCATAGAGCCAACTTCGTGATGAGAAGGGATATTGGCCTTCACTGCTAAGAAATTTTATTCCAAGATGAGGTTCCCATTTTGTGCCTAAACCATCAACATTTTCATACCATCCGTTACCTCTTACTATATCATTATCTCCATCCCCATCCAAATCTCCAATGGCATTTGGCATGATTCCGGTACGCAAACCATCACCAATTTTTACACGGGGCCATTTCTTATCAGGTTTTTCCGAACAGTTATACCAGTTTAAACCATCAGCCTCGCTCATGGAAACAACATCTATTTTACCATCGCCATTAATATCTGCTGCTACATTATCTTGTGAAATCATCGCTTTATTTTCATATCTTGTAAAAGACATTCCATTGTTTTTGTACCAGGTCTGGCCTGCAACATGGTCAATCAGGCCATCTCCGTCGACATCGAAAGCAACACCACCGGCTTCGGTCATGGCATCTTCTCCAATTATATGCTGCACCCATTCATCTGCACCTTTATATTCATACCACCATACGGTGCCGCCACTAGCTCCTACAATCCAGTCAAGATCTCCATCCTTATCCATATCCACCAGAGATGTTTGGCCGAGCAATTCTTCATCTGGTTCCCCTATATCATGCTTTTCAAATGCTGGAAACTGACTGTAAACCAAAGAAAATGAGAAGTTTATGAGTAAAAATGTAATATAAACAGATAAAAATGTATTGGATTTCATAATAGTATGTATTTTAAATTTGAGATTTTCGATTATATAAAAATAGGAAAATGTTATAATAATTGGAATGGATTAAGCATCAAAAAAAGATATAATTTGTATATTGGAGCAAAAATACGACATATGGATAAAAGAAATGCAAGTCTGGATGTGAAGAAAACACATCTTTTTATGCTAATGTATATGAAAGAAGTTGACAGGTCCAGTCATCAGAATGAAGAACGTTTTCTATTGAACATTGCACACAAAATGGGATTATCTGAGGCAGATATTGAGGATGTGAAAAGACATCCTGAAAATATTAATATTACTTATCCCTCAACTATGGAAGAGCGTATGACATTCTTCTACCATTTACTTTTTATGATGAAAATTGACGGGAAAGTGGATGAAGTAGAAAAAGAATTGTGCCGTAAAATAGGTTTCAGATTATGCTTAAATCCTGCCTTAATGGATGAATTAATTGATATTATGGCTGATTATGCAAACAGGGATATTCCCGATGAAGTGATGCTGCAGGCTACGTTGAAATACTTAAATTGATAATACTAATGAATGTCATAAAACTGTTAGGGGTGATTAGTTTTATTTTTATGGCTTCTTGTTCAAGAGAAGACGAGTATATCCCTGAATCGAGAAAAATTTCCTTCGATGATCCTGTGAAAGTACTAGTTACAGGTTATGATGACAACATTATGGAGCCATTTCTCTCAAGGGATGGCAATACGTTGTTTTTTAACAACTCAAACGATCCTTTGGTGAATACTAATTTGCATTATGCTTCCCGGCTTAACGATTCCGTTTTTCAATATCGGGGAGAGATTAGCGGAACAAATACTGAATATCTGGAAGGAGTAGCCTCAATGGATAATTCAAATAAATTGTATTTTATTTCAAACCGGAGTTACGATGAGACTTTGGCAACCATTTATTGTGGTGATTATACAGAAGGAAATGTTACCAATGTTCAGATTGTTTCTGGCATTTCAAAGGATACGCCAGGTTGGGTAAACTTTGATGTGGAAATAAGTAGTGATGGTAATTATATGTTTGCAGTTGACGGCCGTTTTGATGCAATAGGAGGACCGTATGAAGCAAATCTTATGTTAGCTGTAAAAAAGGGCAATGCATTTGAAAGAACAGATAATTCTTTGCTTGAGTATGTAAATTCAGATGCATTGGAATATGCAGCATGCATATCGTCCGATATGTTGGAATTGTATTTTACAAGGGTTGCAACCACAAACCCTGAAATATATTATTCCTCAAGAGTCAACATTAATGCACCTTTCGGACAGCCAAAAAAGATTGGGGAGATTACTGGTTTTGTCGAGGCACCCACGATATCACCTGATGATAATATCATCTACTTTCATAAAATGGTGAATGGAAAATTTGAGCTATTTATGGTTAAAAAGCTTATTAACACAAATAGTAGAAAGTAGCAATTATGCCTATCAATTTATCATTTTTGAATATGAGAAAAACGGTATCATCATAATTATTTCCTCCTTCAATCTCAACAATAGCATCCGGAATATACTTTGGATAAACCAGGATACTATCAAAATCATAACTTGGCCTTCCTAGTTTTGCCAGTATACTTTCCTTATGTTCTCCTTTTGAGATATTTAGGGTTGGAATTGTAAAATCAAGTGTCCATATTAAGCTTGGTTCTGTACCTCCGGTTATTATGGTCCGATCAGAGTAATATGCCCTGAAAACAGAGTCATCTGAACAATCATGCATTCCGATAAATACCTTTTGGATGCATTTTACATGCTCATATCTGAAATCTTCTTCATAAAGTATATCTGATGAGTCATTTCTTAAGGCTTCTTCCCAGTTAATACTTTGCAAACGATCCATTAAATTTGCGGCTTCAATTTCCATTCGAATATAAAGTTTATCCTTATTCTCATCAAAAATGCTATCCAAAAGCTCAATAGATTCAATGATTCTTGAGTCTATAGTTTCGCCGTCAAAGGTCACTTGTTTTTTCTTTGAATAGCTTATTTTAAATTTTTTACCCTCAAGTTGTGTATTTGAAATAAAATCTCCTTCGGACTCAGAAATAAAGTTGTATTTAATTTGTTTTCGAAATCTGGGGATGAAATAAAATTTTACTTCAGTATTGCTGTCATTCTTAAAAATTAGATAAAACTCATCCTCAAATATTCGTTCAATGGATTGAAAATAGAGTATGGTGTCAAACATTACTTTTTTTATCTTATGAACAGGTGTTTTATACTCATCGCTATTAATAATTGTGTCTGTAAAATTATCTGTGTCGGATTGTTGATTTATTTGTATGTTATTGTTGGAATTTTTTGGTTTACAAGCAAATAGAAGGATAATAAACAGAATTACTAAAACTTTACTTTTCATAATATCAAACCTGAAAACGAATAAAAAAGACTTCCAACCGGAAGTCTGATACAAACTTATAAACTATTTTTCAGGATATCAATATATTGGTGGCGATATTTTATTAACATGCTTGAAGAAAGGGAATCATAGTTTTAGAAGATATTTAATGGGAAGTGGACGTTTTATTGGCAGTTCACTTGTTCTTGACTTCTTACATTGCACGTCGGTCTTTTGATTTCCGAAATTATTTATGTATTTCCACGAGTATATCATCCTTTAGCACGGTGTCTTCCTGCTTAATATTTATCTTACTGATACGCCCTGAAACATTGGCAACGATCTCATTTTGCATCTTCATTGCTTCAAGAACCAGTATTGGATCTCCTGCACTTACCTCAGCATTCACATCAATTAAAACATCTACGATTTTTCCGGGCATAGGAGCTGTAACACATTCTATCTTTGAATCTTTGCTGTGCTTTTTCAGATATTTCTTTCGTTTATATGAAATAGGTGTTTCAATGGAGAAAGTATAGCTTACACCATTTATTAAAATATGGTATTTATTTTGATTCTTCTCAATGATCTCTGCAGGATATTTTTTATTCTGCCAAAGCAGGTAAGTAAATCCATCATCACTTTCAAGAAGGATGATGTTTTGGCGTTTTTTATTTATCAATACTTCTTCTTCTTCGGTCTTGAAAACAATTTCGTACTTTTTATCGTTAAGGGCAATGTACGTTGCATTCTCAATGGTTTCTTTTGTCTCTTTTGACATATCTCTTCGTATTGGTTAATACTTGGGATCTTTTATTATAATGACTTCATTCGTTTGTTGAGCAACCAGGGATCTATATGTTTGCCCTTTTCATAGTCAAGTACCAGGTCTTTATCCTGCTGAATTTCAAGAGTGTAATCCAAAGTGGCAAAATATGCTGCCAGCATTTCTTCTTCTTCTTCCTGGTAATACATTTTTTTAAGCTCTTTTCCAATAAATGAAGTGTTGAAACTACCTTTTTTAAAAGCTTTGTTAAATAATACAGCTTTATGAAATGGTATAGTAGTTTTAATACCTCGAATACGAATTTTACGCAAAGCAGCTATAGAACTGGCTATTGCCTTTTCTCTGTTTTCCCCCCATATGATAAGCTTGGCAATCATAGAATCGTAATAGGGTGTGATTACGGAGCAGTCTTCCACACCTGTATCAATGCGTATATATTTCCCTTTAGGGAAGATGATTTTTTCCAAAATGCCCAGGTTAGGAGAGAAGTTGGCCTGCACATCTTCAGCATTTATCCTGAATTCAAATGCCCATCCATCTAAAATTATGTCTTCTTGCTTAAATGGTAGTTTCTCATCTTCAGCAACTTTTATCATCATTTCAATAAGATCAATGCCTGTAATAGCTTCTGTAACAGGGTGTTCTACTTGAATACGAGTATTCATTTCCATGAAATAGTATTTTTTGTCTGAATCCAGTAAAAATTCTACAGTTCCGGCACTATAATAATTTACTGCTTTGGCAATTCTTACAGCAGCTTCACCCATTTCTGTCCTTAATTTATCATCAAGAGCTGCTGATGGTGACTCTTCGATGAGTTTTTGGTGTTTTCGCTGTATGGAACATTCACGTTCGCCTAAATGAACTACATTTCCCAGTTTGTCGGCAATTATTTGAAATTCAATATGTCTGGGGTTTTTTACATATTTTTCAATGAAAACAGAAGGATCTTTAAATGCTTTTTCTGCCTCGTTAGTAGCCATTTTAAACATATTTTCCATTTGTGAGGCCTTTTCAACAACACGCATTCCCCTGCCACCACCACCTGCCGAAGCTTTAATAATAACGGGGTACCCAATCTTGTCTGCTATCTCTAAAGCTTCTTTCGCGTTTTTTACATCGCCTTCGCTTCCTCCAAGAAGTGGTATACCATGCTGTATAGCAAGTTGTTTGGCGATTATTTTATGTCCCATCTTATAAATTGCATCAGATGAAGGGCCAATGAATATTATCCCTTCTTCTTCACAACGTTTAGCAAAATCAGGACTTTCAGCTAAAAAACCGTAACCAGGATGAACAGCGGAGATTTTTTTGTCCTTAATAATTTTAATCAACAATTCAATATTCAAAAATTCCGGTGTTTCACCATCATAATCCGTACAATCTATTACTCCATCAGCATGCCTTAAGTAAAGTGCATTCGGTTCTTTACTTGTCTTAATTACATACGTTTTTATATCCAAAACTTTTGCTGTTTTAGATATACGTATTGCAATTTCTCCTCTATTGGCAATTAATATGCTTTTTATCTTCATAATTTTCAACTATTAAAGAGGTATGTTACCGTGTTTTCTATGAGGAACATTCACATGTTTATTTTCCAGGGCTTCAAAAGCTCTGATAAGTTTTATCCGTGTATCAGCCGGATCAATTACTTCGTCAATGTATCCTTTTTCGTCAGCAACATATGGATTGGCAACTTCGTCTCTGTATTTTGCAGCTAATTCCTTTTTTAGTTTTACCGGATCATCGCTTTCTGCTAATTCTTTTCTAAACAGAATGGCTACTGCACCTTCTGGCCCCATTACGGCAATTTCAGCTGTTGGCCAGGCAAAGTTAAAGTCGCCACCCAGATTTTTACTGTTCATTACACAATATGCCCCACCGTATGATTTTCTTAATATTACCGTTACTTTTGGTACTGTGGCATCACTATATGCATACAATAGTTTTGCACCATGCCTTATTAAACCTCCATTTTCCTGGTTTATTCCGGGCAAAAAACCCGGAACATCTTCAAGTGTAAGGATAGGGATATTAAAAGAATCACAAAATCTGATAAAACGGGCGGCTTTCATAGATGAATCGATGTCAAGACATCCGGCCAGAACCTTAGGTTGGTTGGCAATAATGCCAATTGATTTACCATTTAACCGGGCATAACCTATAACAATATTCTGTGCATATCCTTCTGCAACTTCCAAAAAGCGGCCATTATCTACAATAAATTTTATAACATCTTTTACATCATAAGGTTTATTGGGATCATCGGGAACAACGTCTCTCAGACGTTCTTCGCGTCTGTTTGGATCGTCAGAAGGTTCAATATAAGGAGGGTTTTCCAGATTGTTTGAAGGAAAGTAAGACAGAAGCCTTTTTACTCCCA
This sequence comes from Bacteroidales bacterium, assembly GCA_016926235.1. The sequence continues at coordinate 11,537 of JAFGOZ010000723.1, forward strand.
TTATGGTATTTTCTTCATCTTCAAAAACAAAATGAGACACCCCACTTTTCTTGCTATGCACAGTTGCCCCGCCTAAGTCTTCGAAGGTAACATCTTCATTTAAAACTTCTTTTACCACATTAGGACCTGTAACAAACATGTAGCTTGTTATGTCCGTCATAAATACAAAATCAGTAATAGCAGGGGAATATACTGCGCCACCAGCTGCAGGGCCCATAATAACAGATATCTGAGGAATAACCCCGGAGGACATCACGTTACGGTGAAAAATACCAGCATAACCGGCTAGACTGGCAACTCCTTCCTGGATACGGGCACCACCTGAATCTATTAATCCGATCATAGGAGCACCCATTTTTAATGCCATGTCTTGTATTTTCATAATCTTTGCTGCATGAACCGAACCCAATGATCCTCCCATTGAAGTGAAGTCCTGTGCATAAACAAAAGCCAGGCGTCCCTGTATTTTACCATGACCGATGGTTACTCCATCACCATATGTTTGTGCAATAGTGCCAAACCCTGAGCCAGATCCAGGTGTTACAAACCTGTCTATTTCCTCAAAAGTACCGGGATCGAATAATAGGGCTATTCTTTCTTCAGCGGTGAGCTTGCCTTTCGAATGCTGTTTTTCAGCTCTGGTTTTATCGTGTTGTTTATCGTATACTTCTTGTCTCTCAAGAAATTTTTTAAAATATCTGCCGTTTACGTCCATGTTATTTTTGTTTATTCAAATTCGAAAATTTGAACGAAATTGGTTGCTAAAATAGAACAATTTTTTAAAATATAATTCTTGTTATTTTCAATGAAAATTTGTATAGACTTCTAATGTATTCTTTATGACTGTGTTGCATTTTACTTTAAATTTATATTGTAATCCAATCCTACTTTGCCATCATTTTTAGTATATTAAGTGCACAAATTCGTACGCATGATATACGAGCTGGTACATTTTCATACATCTTGAATTTAAAAATAAAAGTAGTTATTAATTGATTTTGAAATATTTAGGTTTTTTGGCATACTTAATGATTTAAAAATATAAATCATAAAATGTATTAGAATGCTTATAAGAAAGGTTTTTGTGTTCGTTTATATCTTAATAAATTGTTTTTTTTCATATAGTAGACAAAATGAAATTATCTCCAAAACTAAACAAGAATTTCTAAATATCGAAAGGAAAAATGATACAATTTCAAAATCAGTTTTTAATGGTTCTGATACACTGAATATTACAATTTTATTAAATCTTCATGAACTTTTAGCTGATACTTCAAAAACAAGTAAGGATTTTCCGGCAATTCTGATTTATGATGAATCTTCGACAACGAGTGATACATTGTTAATAGATATAGCAAAAAGAGGTAAATTCAGAAAGAAGACCGAAAACTGTGATTTTCCTCCTTTATCGATCAAATTCCATGATGATGCAAAAGGAAGTATTTTTGAAAATGGCGAGAAACTCAAGTTAGTGACACATTGCAATACATGTAATAAGGATTTTGAACAATATTTATTCCAGGAATATCTTATTTATAAGCTGTATAATATCATTACAGATGTAAGTTATAAAACAAAGCTTGTAAATATAACCTATAGGGATACTTTGACAGGAGAAGAAATTCATTCGTATGCTTTTTTCATTGAAAGTAACGAAAGCCTTGAAAACAGGTTAGGAGGGGACTTAATTAAAGCTAAAACCGCTCCAATTGATAAAATTGATAAGGAAAGCATGGCCAAACTCATTTTCTTTCAGAATATGATTATTAATTCGGATTGGTCTGTTTCAATTATGCATAATATTAAAATGATATCATTAGATCCTTTTTATGCGCCGGTTCCAATACCTTATGATTTTGATTGGGCGGGTATTATTGACATTCCATACAGTACATATCTTTATACTGCAAAAGATGGACATACTCCACAACGGAAGTTTAAAGGTGTTTGTATTGAAAGAAAGCATGTAAAACAGACTGTACGGTATTTTAATGAAAAGAAAGAAGAAATATATGATCTTTACACGAGTTTTAAATTATTGGATAATAAGCAATTAGAAAGAATTCTGAAATCCTATGATGAATTCTACCGAACGATAAATAATTCATTTACATTACATAAAGAGCTAAAATCTCTTTGTAAAAAGTAAAATTTGTTCTACCTTTATAGCTATTAGTTTAAACAGATACCCTGGTAGTATACCCTCAGACAGAAAATTATTGATTATATTTTGACGAGCCTCTAAAAAAATGGGGTCAAAGTATAAATATAATTGATTAATGTCTTAAAATTATTAAGGAATCCTCCATATTTCCTGTTAGATAAGTTGCTTTCATCGGATAAACAGTATTCTCCAAAACAATGGATAATTAAGGGATGCAGAAGGCTATGTAAAGTTATGAACTATTTAAGCACGAACTTGTTGAAAATGTTTTCTGGGAGGTAAAAAAAAAACCTCTACATTTGTCGCGAAATTAAAATAACAAAGAAGGGTTATTTGCAAGACTCAAAAAGTCATGAAAATCAAAATATTTATTAAAGCAATCCTATTAGTAGTTTTGTTTTTCTGGGGGATAGAGTTCAGTTTCTCTGATAAGGACTCGACGGAGACGATTTATGCTGCTAATCATAAAGCCATCTCACACAGACTTAACAATAATCTTTCAACATTTAAGGAAACTTTGGTTATAGATGATATTGTAACCAGATTCATGAAAGAAAATGGACTTATAGGAGCTACAGTTGCTATTGCCAAAGACGGAAGATTAGTCTATACAAAAGGCTTTGGCTATTCCGATAAAGAAAACCTTGAAATGGTTGAGCCGAAACATGTATTTCGTATAGCTAGTGTTTCAAAGCTGGTTACAGGAATCGCAATAATGAAACTTGTTGAAGAAGGAAAGCTTTCTTTAGAAGATAAAGTCTTTGGACCTGAAGGCATACTTTCAGATAGCGTATACACGGATGTTTTGGATAAACGTATCTATGAAATTAAAGTTAAGCATTTGCTCTATCATACTGGTGGATGGAGCCGCAATATGGGTGACCCTATGTTTGCTCCCGTAGCGATTGCGCATTATATGAAAGAAGATTTACCAATAGGACCTGAAACTATTATAAAATATACTCTGCAGCGTAAAAAGCTGGCTTACAAACCAGGAACACGTTATAGTTATTCTAATCTGGGATATGCTATTCTTGGAGAAGTAGTCGAGGAGAAAACGGGTATGAACTACGAAGATTATGTTAAGCAAGAGATATTAGAGCCAGTTGGTATTTACGATATACATATTGGTACAAATTTCTACGAGGATAAAGCTCCTAATGAGGTGCGTTATTATGAACCCGCAGGTTCAAGAAAATGCCTTGCATGTGATGGTTCAGGCAGGTATGTTGCTAAAGCCTATGGTGGTAATAACATTCAGGCCCTTGGCGCTGCAGGAGGCTGGGTAGCATCATCATCCGAACTTTTAAAATTAGTCTTATCAGTGGATGGTTTTGATTCAAAACCAGATATTTTGCGGGAAGGTATTATTGACACTATGACTACCCGGGATCCTGTAAGCAGGAGTGTGATAGGTTGGAAAGGAAGTGATGGCTATGGAACCTGGTGGCGTACTGGAACTCTCTCAGGTACCACTGCACTTGTAATGCGTCATAAAAATGGTATTAGCTGGGTGTTTATTACTAATACTTCTTCTAAGAGTCATCGTATACATAATGCTATATCAAGAATGATGTTTCAGGCGGTAAATAGTGTAAAGGAATGGCCCGATCATGACCTATATCTTTACTATCAACCTGAGAAGATTAATCCTATTGAATTATTAAGTGTAAATCCTTGATATCAGAGATTCTACTACTTACATTTTCACATTACTATAGTCTTAATATATGAGGTTTGTCAAAAACACGTATTTGTCGTGTTAAAAATTTCATGTATAATTCTAAAATATATTAGATAAAAATTCTTTGTCTAATATTTTATTTATATCTTTACTGTACTCAAATATTACTAATCCATTTTATACCTAAAGGAATGGAACTTGCACATAATTGCCAGATTAATTTCAATGCTCTTGAAAATGAGGGTATTGATGTTTTTATCTTCACACCCGAACTATCGATTGAATCAAACATCAAGAGTAAATTTCATCACGAAGCTGAGAAAAAGATTGCGTTCTGCAAAACACAATCCATTGATTCAATATCAGTTAGTACGCTTGAAGCACTAAAAGAATACGAATGTGTCAATTTAAACGAATCCTTTAATGAACAAATTGAGGATGTCCTTACCAAAACACTGCATAGCTTATCGAAGAATGAAATAAATATTCTGATAGATTATACCTGCATGCCAAGTATTTGGTACAGTTCTATTATCAGTTATTTTGTCGAAAATGATCCTGAATTATATAAAGTTCAGCTTTTTTTTAGCTATTCGCAATCTTTAGGTACATCAGAAGCGAAGAAAAACAAAAGAAGATATGATTCATTAAGGGTTCCCCCATCTCCAATAGAACATCGAAACAGGCCAACAGCTCTGGTACTTGGTTTGGGGCAGGAAAAACTTCAAAAGCAGGATTTGAACTATGATGTTGAGGCTAGTGAAACATTCGCTTTTTTCCCGGATCCTTCTGGCGATATGGCCTATAGCAATACGTTGATCCGAAACAATACAAAGATACTTAAACAAATTAAAAACGAGAAGTTATACAAGTACCCGGTATCCAATACTGAAATGACCTATTCGTTGCTTTCTTCGGTATGTCTCGATTTAAGGCTTGATCATAAAGTTGTTATTGCACCAATGGGGCCGAAGCCTTTTAGTTTAAATTGTCATTTATTGGCTGCACAATATCCTGATATCCAGGTTTTATCTGATCTGAATGCAGAAAATGGCACACCTGATGGGAGGGAGTTTCAGGGTGAATGTATAATAAATAAAGTGGTTTTTTGTAATCCGGAAGATTGGGATAAGTTTTAAAAAATATCAATTGAAATATTCCTTTGGGTTTGAAACAATAACCAGTGCCTATACGTAATTATATTAGATAAAATTAAATATCTAACTGAATGAAGGGGCAGAACAGGGAAACTTTAAAAAGATGTCCAAGATGTGGAAAATCATACACCTCTGAAGAGATTTGCATAATTTGTAAAAATGAACTTCTACTCCAGTATAATCATAAGATTGACTGGAAAACAGCTTACCAGATTGAACAGGAAGTAAACGCAGGGAAAAGTATGCGTCTTAATTTCTAGGTTCATAATTGCAGGATTACTTTCTAGATAGTGTTTTTTCTTTAATATAATAGTTGTTAGCAATTAGCGATAAGTTATTGGCCGTTAGCCATTACTTATATGTTATTTACACTACTTAATTTTCTATTACTAAAAGCCAAAGCCTTTTTTTATCTTCCCACCAAACAATTTCTTATCAATAGTGTTATTAAACATAAACAAAGTATTCATCTCAATTCATTTGGAATGATGAATGATTAAATAGCTAAAAGGTGTTTCCTTTTAAAGTATAATTATTTAAATTTATGTAACTTATTAAATAAAACATTCATGGCAAAGTTTGATGTAATAATGCCCAAGATGGGCGAAAGTGTTCAGGAGGCTACCATTACCAAATGGTTTGTCAAGGTAGGTGATAAGGTGGCAGAAGATGATGTGTTGCTTGAGATAGCTACTGATAAGGTAGACTCAGAAATACCGAGTCCGGTAGAAGGAATCGTTGTTGAGGTAAAATATAAAGAAAATGATGTTGTACCGGTAGGAAAAGTGGTGGCTGTAATTGATCTGGATGGCGATAGTGCTGTTGTGCCCGGAGAAACGAAGATAGAGGAATCGAAGTCGTTTCCGGAAGAGAAACCTCTAAAAGAAGATGTTAAAGAGACTCAGGTATTATCCAAAAAAGATTATAAAGACTCCGGTCGTTTCTATTCCCCTCTGGTAAAAAGCATTGCAAAAGTTGAAAATATATCACTTGATGAACTTAACAGCATAGAAGGCACTGGAAGAAATAAAAGGGTAACAAAAAGCGATTTATTGACCTATATTGAAAATAGGGCAGGAAAAGGGACATACACCACTGTTCCTTCTTCTTCAAAACCGGCTAAAGCATCAGTGTCCCTTTCAGCAGGTGACGAGATTGTTGAGATGGATCGTATGCGTAAGATTATAGCAGATCATATGGTGATGTCGAAACAGGTTTCTCCTCATGTTACCAATATTTTAGAGGTGGATGTTACTAATCTTGTAATGTGGAGGAATAAAGTTAAAGACAGCTTTCAGAAAAGAGAGGGAGAAAAAATTACCTTTTTGCCAATTATCATTGAAGCAACAGCTAAAGCCCTTAAAGATTTTCCGGGTGTAAATGCGTCGGTTGACGGGTATAATATTATTTTAAAGAAGAGGATTAATGTTGGGGTAGCTGTGGCATTACCTACAGGCAACCTTATTGTTCCTGTTATTAAAAATGCTGATCAGAAGAATTTGCTTGGCATAACTAAAGACCTGAACAGGCTGGCTGATGCTGCAAGAAATAACAAGTTGAGTCCGGATGACATTCAGGATGGTACTTTTTCGATTTCAAATTTTGGAAGTTTCAGGAACCTGATGGGAACACCTATAATAAATCAACCCCAGGTGGCAATTCTGGCAGTTGGAAGCATTGAAAAAAAACCTGCCGTAATTGAAACTCCTTTAGGTGACACTATAGGCATACGACATAAAATGTTTCTTTCGTTAACCTATGATCATCGAGTAATAGACGGAGCACTTGGAGGTACATTCTTACGCAGGCTGGCCGACTATCTTGAAGCATTTGATATGGAAACGGATATATAAGAATACGGAATTAAGGAGTCAGGAGACAGGTTTAATTCTGAAATTCCTGAATTCTAACTCCTTACTCCTGTCTACTAATAAAACATACTATGAAAAAAACAGATAAATATTCAATTAAAACAACAGATAAGGAAACATTAAAGAAATGGTTTCATTTGATGGTGCTTGGGCGTGCACTGGATGACAGGGCACCAAATTATCTGAAACAGGCAATAGGATGGTCTTATCACGCACCATTTGCCGGTCATGATGGTATTCAGCTGGCAATTGGCCAGGTTTTTAATAAGGAAGAAGATCATTTGTTTCCTTATTACAGGGATATGATGACATCGATTTCTGCAGGGCTTACCGCTGAGGAAGTTATTTATAACGGAATTTCAAAAGACTCAGATGTGGCAGGTGGAGGGAGACACATGTCCAATCATTTTGCAAAGCCGGCATGGAATATTCATAATGTTTCATCATGTACGGGAAACCATACACTTCATGCGGTAGGTGTGGGAAGGGCTATAAAGTATTACAAGTCAAAAGGAGTAGCTATAAGCTCGCAGGGCGAATCATCGGTTTCGGAAGGCTATGTATATGAAGCAATTAATGGGGCTTCGAATGAAAAGCTTCCGGTAATATTTGTATTTCAGGATAATGGATATGGAATATCTGTTCCTAAAAAAGATCAAACAGCTAACCGCAAGGTTGCGAATAATTTTACAGGGTTTAAAAACTTAAAGATCATACACTGTAATGGGAAAGATGTGTTTGATTCCATGAATGCCATGACAGAAGCCAAGGAGCATGTAAAAAAACACCAGGAGCCTGTAATTGTGCAGGCTAACTGCGTAAGGATGCATTCTCATTCCAATTCAGACAGGCATGAACTGTATAGGGATGATGCCGAGTTGAATTATGTGCAGGAGTATGATCCATTGGCAAAATTCAGGAGACTTTTGATAAGGTACAATCGGTTTACTGAAGAGGAAATAGTAGCTATTGAAAACGAAGTTAAAGAGGAAGTAAAAGCTGCACATAAAAAAGGTATGGTTGCACCCGATCCCGATCCTGCCTCTATTCATGATTTTGTTATTCCTGAACCTTACATCTCAACAAAATATCCTGATGGATTAACAAATGGAGAAGGGGAGAACAAAAAACTAATTGAAGCGATTAATGAAACGTTAAAGGCAGAATTTCGCCAAAACCCGGATACGTTTATCTGGGGACAGGATATTGCCAATAAGGAAAAAGGCGGAATATTTAATGTGAGTAAGGGGATGCAGAAAGAATTTGGCAAACAACGCGTTTTTAATGCGCCCATTGCCGAAGATTATATTATGGGTACTGCCAATGGAATGAGTCGGTTTGATAAAAAGATACGTGTGGTTGTTGAAGGAGCTGAATTTGCGGATTACTTTTGGCCGGCCATGGAGCAGTTGGTAGATTCTTCACATGATTACTGGAGATCAAAAGGCCAGTTTGCCCCAAATGTGACAGTACGACTTGCTTCGGGGGGCTACATAGGAGGTGGATTGTACCATTCGCAAAATATCGAGGGGGCTTTAACAACGCTCCCAGGCATACGGGTTGTATATCCTTCATATGCAGATGATGCAGCCGGTCTCTTACGAACAAGTCTTCGTTCAGAGGGAATTACTTTATTCCTGGAACCTAAAGCACTATACAATTCACCCATTGCGGCCACCACTGTACCGGATGATTTTGAAGTGCCTTTTGGTAAAGCCAGAATTCGCAAAGAGGGAGAATATCTGACCATCCTGACTTATGGTAATACAACGTATATGTCTCTTGAGGCTGCCGAAAAGCTGGTAACTGAAACAGGCAAATCTATTGAGGTAATCGACCTGAGGTCCCTTCTTCCACTGGATGAGGAAACTATTCTTGCATCTGTAAAGAAAACAGGAAAGGTTTTGATAGTTCATGAAGATAAGGTTTTCTCCGGCTTTGGAGCTGAGATTGCCGGAATAATCAGTGAAAAGGCATTTGAATACCTTGACGGGCCGATAAAAAGAGTTGGGTCTACTTTTACTCCTGTTGGCTTTAACCGGATTTTAGAAAGGGCTATTCTACCTAATACAGATAAAATATATGCTGCGGCAAAGGAGTTATTAAATTACTAATTAGGAGACAGGAGTGAGGAGTCAGTATTCAGGAAGAACCAAATTTACTGACTCCTTACTCCTGATTCCTGTATTCTAAAGAATCATGAAAAAGACAGCAATCATATACAGTTTCAACAGCGTAAAATCAGCAAAAATTGCTGAAAAGATACAAGCTGCATTTAATGATAAAGCAATAAAAATGATAAATGCGGAAGATATTTCAGAAAAAGAATTTCTGGCATATGACAATTATGTGCTGGGTGTTCCTACATGGTTTGACGGTGAACTTCCCAATTATTGGGATGAGTTTGTGCCAGCCCTGGAGGATATGAAGCTGAAAGGAAAAACATTTGCATTGTATGGCCTGGGAGATCAAAAAGGTTATCCTGAAAATTTTCTGGATGCAGTTGGGATACTAGGAGATATCCTGGAACAACAAGGTGGTAGGTTGGTAGGTTTTACATCCATTAACGAATATACATTTGAAAGTTCAAAAGCCTTGCGTGGAGATAAGTTTATGGGGTTGGCCATAGATTTTGAGAATCAGGGAAAAATGAATAACGAGAGGGTGAAAAGTTGGGTGGAACAGTTAAAAAAAGAGTTTGGTTGATGTAATTTATTGACAAACATTAGGTTTATATAAAAACTATTTTTTAGTTTAGCTAAATATATCAGCTAGGGTGATGGAAATTTTTTTTAAAAGGCATACGGATTTGTATCCTGATGTATTTGATCTCCATTCTTCACACCTCCGCCATTCAAGCCCAGTTTGAACAAAAGTTTTCAATTGATTTAGGGTTAGGGATGATTATGCCGCTAGGTCCTGAAGATTTTACATATGTTTATGATGGAGAAGAATACACTGATCCCTGGATTATGTCAAATTTTGGTATTGGTTTTTCTTTCTTAGGAAGCCTGAGATATAATTTCAGCCGAAGGTTTTCACTGGGAGCTTCCATGCGAATATTGGAAAGCTGGAACTGGTATTATGAATACTATGATCAGGATGATCAGGAATACTATTACTATCTTACATTTGGAGATTATGATGACGAGGGGGAATATTATGAATGGGATGATTACATGGGAGTTTGGAGAGTTGGTTTTGGAGTTTCACCAAAATATAATTTTATTCCGGGCAGCAAATTTAATCCTTACTTATATTTAGACCTGAATATAAATTATTCGGATATTGTCTACATTGATAATTCACCGGAAGCTGAACTGGACCCGGAAGGTGGTTTTGAGAATGTCATCACGGGCAGTTTTGGATTTGGCTTTTATCCTGCAATAGGAATTGACTACTCAATAAATGAAAAAATAGGCATGTTCCTACATGGAGGCTATTCATTTGTTGGAATGAATGAAAATGATTGGTGGGATGCTGACCTGGAAGCTGAAAATTTTAAAATGCTAAAAGTCGAGCTGGGAGTAAGGTTTAGTTTTTTGAAGTCAAAGGATATTTAGTATTTTTAAAACTCTATCAACTTTTCTACTCTATTCTTTTCCAAATAACTCTTAATAATATGCTGTACATCTCTGTTATCGGTATAATGATTGATGCAATCATCCAATTCTTCAATATTGCTAAAGGCATTTTGAGCATCAAAATACCCAAATCCTAAATATTTCCCTTTTTCTACTTTTATCGCTACTTTCTCATTACCATGTCTTCCTTTGTCAATAATCAGAAAATTGTTCTCCTCAACCTGGAATTTTTTTAGCGATTTTGTTACCCTCTGATTGTAACTATCCGGTTGTTCTTTACCTACACAAGCTCCCAGGCACATACTAAGCTGATGATGAAAGCAACTTCCTTTTGCCTTGTAAATACCTGACAATTTCTGACAAAGCTGGTAGTCTTCTATCATCTTATTGAGTACCTGTTTTGCTTCTGGAAGATTATTAAATGTGGTTACAGGTATTTCATCCATTTCGGAGTTTTTTCTCAATCCCAGTTGTATGTATCCATTTTCATCCATCCATGTATATAGCCCGTAATTAAAGATGGAGAATCGCTGGGAACGGTTATACAGGGGTTTGTGTTTCTTTATTTCATTGGATTCAAGTAACAATGCCACGAGCTCGCTGCCAGTGATTTCATAACCAATATCTGCAATACCTGCCTTCATCTCTATTGCCCGTTTCGACTTTGTATTGCTGAAGTGGGAGAGAAGCCGTTTTCTTATGCACCGGCTTTTGCCAACATAGATTAGTTCCCTTCTATCGTTGTAAAAGTAATATACTCCGCATTGTTCAGGTGCATTTTTTATCTTTTGAATATCCAGAGATGGATGAATACCTTTTAAAGACAATCCTGAAACTTCAGCAAGCAATACTTCATCGCATTGATTTAGTGAAAGCAGCTTTTCAAATAATTTTACCGTGGCTAATGCGTCTCCTGCTGCCCTGTGACGGCTTTGGTTATTTATTCTTAATTCATGGCAAAGGTTTCCCAGTCCATATGATCTGAGGCCGGGGATTAATTTCCGGGACAGTTTCACGGTACATAGTTGTTCCCGCTCAAAAACATAACCCAGCTGACGGAATTCTTCCTTGATAAAGCTGTAATCAAAGTTGGAATTATGTGCAACAAATATCTTCCCTTCGGTAAATTCAACGATTTTCTTTGCTACTTCGTAGAATTTTGGGGCATTGGCAACCATCTCATTCGTAATACCTGTAAGACCAGTGATAAAGTAGGGGATCGTCTTTTCGGGATTAATAAGGGTTACAAACTCATCAGTAATCTGATTACCATCGTGGATGAAAATGGCTATTTCAGTTATCTTTTCTGTCTTTGGGCTGCCTCCTGTCGTTTCAATATCTATAATGGCATACATGCTTACAAATTTAGCGGAATATTTTAAATGGGGAAGGGAATTTTATCCAAATTTCGGTTTGCAATACGGATGGCTGGTATGTATTTTCCTTTTGTGTTAATAAATAAAAACAGATTGTTAATAACCTGATCTTAATTATCAACCTAACCTATTGAATTACCTTCTTTTATGCTGTATGTTTGTCTAAATTATTTAATGAGGGAATGAAAAGATCTATACTTTTCTTTCTGTTGCTAATTACCGTTAAACTTTTATCCCAGGAACCTCCTATTTACTATCATTATTTGTTTAATAAAAGTTACATCAATCCTGCGTTTACTGGTTCTGAAATGAAAGCTAAAGTTAAAGTTGCTGATATGCACAGCCATCTTTTTAAAGCAAATATGCCAAATTATCAGGAAATAGCTCTTTCTGACAGGCTTGGCCATCACGGATTATCCTGGAGTATTATGAGCGGTAAGGGAAGTAACCTGAATGTTAAAGCATTTCAGTTTAGCTATGCCTATCATTTTTTGGTAAAAGAAAACAGACCTTATAACAATAATACATATCTTTCTGTTGGAGTGTCAGCACTTGCCAGTTTGTTCATTGATGATGGGGGTATTCAGGAAGGAAATCCTGGTGTTTCATCTGCATCATCCAATAGTGATTTATCACCAAACCTGAATACGGGAGCTTATTTATATAACAAGGATTATTATATAGGTATATCTGCAGCACGTTTTTTCCCATATCCCTATTCAGCTCTTGAAAGTGTAGATGGCGAAAATATGAATACTCCGCATGTGTTTACCATGGGAGGATATAAATTTTACAATGATGACAGGAAATCCTATCTGGAGCCTTCAGTGGTTGCGATAGTGAAGGGAAATGGAAATATCGCAACGGATGCAGGATTGACAGCAAGTATAAATAAACTGTATTGCATATCCCTTATGCACAGGATGATTGAAAGATATGATAATTATAACCATTATATTGTTCCGGCTTTTGTATATAACTTACGAAATTATGAATTAGGATATTCTATTGATATACCCATAGTTGCCAATGATCCCTATACCTTCTTTCATTACCGTTTTTATGTATCATATACGGTTGCTGAAAGATGTGCAACAAGACTAAAAGATTGTCCCGCTTATTGGTAAGTTTAGAGATTTCCATTTTGACATGAAGCACCACGTGTTTTTAACATAGCATGTGGTGCTTATGTTTTTGTTACTTATTAAACAAGAAGTAACATTCTCTTCCAGAGTAGTATAAACAATATCATTTTGAATAACAAATCGTTTGGATATATGTATTAAATATACTAATATTGCATAAAAACGTTTACATTATAATGTTAATATAAATTTTTTAAATACCATATATTTAGGATTTTATATAATGAAAACGTTTACAATTATTTTCATATTTTAACTAGCTTACAATCGAAAACTAAATATTGAAAAGGATGAAAAGCACAAAGAGTTTAATTTTGGTAATTGCGTTAGCAATTTTTGGCGAAAGTTTATTCTCTCAAACTCCGGCCTTCCCGACTGCAGAAGGTTATGGTATGTGGGCATCAGGTGGTCGAGGTGGTAAGGTAGTTGAAGTAATCAATCTGGAGGATAAAGATAAGTATGGAAATCCCGTTGTTGGGGGATTTCGCTGGGCATTGGCACAATACCCTGGAGAACCTATTACGGTAGTTTTTAAGGTGTCTGGTATTATTGATTTGAAGGGATCTGATTTAAGGTGTAAGCGGGATGGTGTTACTGTAGCAGGACAAACTGCTCCTGGTGACGGTATTTGCATTAAAGGCGGAAAGGTAAATTTTGGCGGAAGTACAAATCTTATAATTCGACATATGCGGTTTCGTGTAGGTCTGCTTAGTACGGGCGGGTTTATTGATGGTGCTGCTTTAGGGCTGGAAAATGGCGGCAGGTTTATTATTGACCATTGTACATTTGGATGGTCTGGTGAGGAGAATATGACAATATATGATGATACAGCACTTACAATACAATGGTGTATTATACATGAAGGCTTATACGATGTTGGACATCCGAAGGGTGTACGCAGCTATGGAAGTCAATGGGGAGGGCAATCATCTACATATCACCATAACCTGCTGGCGCATAATGTTAACCGGACACCACGATTTAATGGAGCCAGAAGTAATGATCACATAGTGCTTGTAGAGTATGTGAACAATGTAAACTATAATTGGGGAAAAGAAAATTCTCCATATGGTGCTGACTTTGATGCCGGAGGTGTTTCTCATAAAGTAAATATGGTAAATAATTATTACAAACCGGGACCAGCCCGTCCGGGGACTTCAGCATCCTATTTTGTTCAATCATCATTTAATTCAGAACAGAATACATCTCAAATCGCACACTGGTATATGAGTGGTAATTATATGGAAGGATCTGCGAATACAGCAAAGAATACAGATAATACTTTAGGGCTGGATGCAAGTGCTTATATAGCTAAAGGTGTTTCAAAGGATAAACTTATTGACACAGCTGCTTTTGCAGCACCTTATCCTGTGACAACAGAATCTGCACAAGATGCTTTCTTAAGTGTATTGGCAGGTGCCGGAGCATTTCCAAGGGATACGAATGATCGTCGTATAATACATGAAGTAGAAACGGGCACGGCAATCGGAACAGGGAACTATAGTGCACAAGCCCTTGGAATCATAGACAATCCGGACGTGGTTGGAGGATTCCCTGTATTTGAAACATATCATACCGTTGCCGATAACGATCACGATGGTATGGCGGATTATTGGGAAGTAGCTAATGATTTGGACACTACGGATGCTGAAGACAGAAATATTATAAGTTATGCGGGTTATACTAATCTTGAAGTGTATCTCAATGGACTAGCGGGTGAATATATCGATAGTTTTTCATATCCAACTCCAATTTATACTGATCCTCCTGAAGATACAACGGCAATTATAAACAGGCATGCTATTACAACCCAACCCAAAATTAGCACCTATATGAATTATTCAGAGAGCGTACTGGTAATTCAGAGTGAAGTATCTATTCGATCCGTTACTTTATTTGATATGCACGGGAGAAAAGTTGGTCAATATAGAGGTTTAAATTTGACTGAAATAAATGTTTCCGAATTATCAAAAGGCTTATATATAGCTCAATTTGAGACAGAAAGCAAATACATACGACGGTTGAAGTTTATCAGGTAATATTTGGGTTTTATATCAAAAACGGGTGAAGATATTTATTCACCCGGTTTTATTAACATACGATTCTTTCGGGAATAGAATCAATTATTTCCGGTTAGCATTAATCCTGTTTCTGACTTTTTGTGGAGAAAGTATTTTTTTCATTATCTTACATCGGCAAAAAATTATTATCTATGAAAAAAAACAATATCATCATTTTTATTTCACTTTTTCTTTTGCCCTGTAATGGATTAAAAGTGATTTCTAATGAACCTGATTCAGTCTATATATTCGCGTATGCAACAACTAAGAATAACAGTCATAATGGGCTGCATTTTGCATGGAGTATTGACAAAAAAAGCTGGCATGCAATAGGACCTGAACACATGTTCCTCTTTTGCGATTATGGCAGGTGGGGTGCTGAAAAGAAAATGTTTATGCCTTTTCTGTTTCAGGATCAGGACCAGATTTGGCATTGCATATGGAGCCTGAATGACTATGACGGTGTGTTTGCCCATGCTTTTACCCGGGATTTTATTCACTGGGATCCACAGGATTATCCTCAGGTAATGAAAGATAATAATTGCCAGGAGCCAGAAGTACACATTGATAAATCATCCGGGTTATACAAAATAAGCTGGTTAAGTACCAAAAATAATATGACGTTGGTATTTGGTTGTACATCCAAAGATTTTAAGCATTATTCTGAAACAAAACAGATTTCAGAAAAGGATCGGGAGGATAGCAGGGAAGAAGTTTTAATAATGGGGGAAGCACAAACAGGTACAGTTCATAAGGTGTCCTGGAGTATGATTGATGAACTAATAAAAAGACAAAAAGTAGCGGCTTACAACACCCTGTTAACAAATGAAAGCTTTCAGGATGACTCCCTCCGGTTTAAAGACTTGAAACCAGTTGAAGCAATTATTACAGCTGACTTAACCAATAGTAAAAAAATAAGCGATATGCTCATAGGTGTGTTTTTTGAAGATATTAATTATGCTGCTGACGGGGGATTGTATGCAGAGTTGGTTCAAAACCGAAGTTTTGAGTATGACATAAGCGATAAAATAGGGAGGGACGCTACCTGGACAAGCACAAAAGCATGGAATATAACAGGTACTGCCGGAATATTTACTATTGATTCGTCGTCCCCGGTTCATCCAAATAATAAGCATTATGCAATTCTCAATATTATCGAAAAAGGCACGGGTCTGTCAAATGAGGGATTTAACGGTATTGTTGTAAAGGAGAATGAATTATATGATTTTTCCATGTTTGTAAGGAATCCGGATAATAACAAGAAAAAAATCACAATCCGTCTTGTAGCTAAAAATGGCTCTGTTGTAGGAAAAACATCACTTGATGCTAATTCCTCGAACTGGGGAAAAGTTACAGGTGTTATTAAAGCCGAGAAAACGATTGATGATGCCAAATTGGAAATAATTCCACAATCAGAGGGAATTATTGAAATGGACATGATCTCTCTATTTCCACAAAAAACATTTAAAGGCCATAAAAACGGATTACGACCTGATTTGGCACAAGCCATTGCAGATTTGCATCCGCGTTTTGTAAGGTTTCCGGGAGGATGTGTAGCACATGGTGATGGACTGGATAATATATACCGATGGAAAAACACCATCGGCCCGCTGGAAGCTCGTAAGCCGCAACGAAATATTTGGAATTATCATCAATCCTATGGTTTGGGCTTTTTTGAATATTTCCAGTTTTGTGAGGATATAGGCGCCGAACCCATACCTGTTATTGCAGCCGGGGTACCTTGTCAAAACTCTTCAGTTGGAGGAGCAGGACAACAGGGAGGTATACCCATGAGCGATATGGATGATTACATCCAGGATATCCTTGATCTGATTGAATATTGTAATGGAGATGTTAACACTACGTGGGGTAAAAAACGTGCAGAAGCCGGACACCCTGAACCTTTTAACCTGAAATATATTGGGATTGGTAATGAGGATCTTATTACAGATATTTTTAGGGAACGGTTTGAGATGATCTATAAAGCCATTACAAAAAAATATCCTGGAATCACTGTTATCGGCACTGTAGGGCCATTTAATGAAGGTTCTGATTACGAGGCAGGATGGAAGTTTGCCACTAAACTTGGATTGGAAATTGTGGACGAACATTATTACCAAAGACCAGGATGGTTTATAAACAATCAGGACTTTTATGATCGTTATGATCGCTCAAAATCCAAGGTTTACCTGGGAGAATATGCTTCATGGGGAAATACCTTGTATAATGCCCTTTCTGAAGCATTATACCTTGCTTCAGTTGAACGTAATGCTGATGTTGTAGTGATGGCCTCTTATGCTCCATTGCTGGCCAAAGAAGGGTTTATTCAATGGAGAACCGATCTTTTATTTTTTACAAATACAGATATATATCCGACGCCGAATTATTTTGTACAACATCTGTATGGTATAAACTCAGGCGATACATACATAGGGACCACAATTAAACTATCGGATTTCAATGATAAAGTGCAAAAAAGGATAGGTGCATCTATAGTACACGATAGCAAAACAGGCGATCTGATTATAAAACTGGCAAACCTCCTTCCTGTGGATGTAGAAACAACAGTTAATCTTCCGGGAGTTGGGAAGATCAATCCAATTGCTTCAAGAACAATACTTACAGGTAATCCGGGCGACAGGACGGTTTTCCCCTTAACGGAAAGTATTGAAATAAGTGATAGTTATACATTTACACTGCCTGCTTATTCGTTTACTGTAATACGCATAAATCCATTGGATGTTAAATAGTTATAGTCATTATAATATTGGGTCAGACTCTAAAACAATATGGGAAAACAAATTTTTTTAAAAGCTTATTATGACACCAAATAGTCAAAACGAAATACTGGTTAAGATTGGAAACTGGATCTCACCCCGACTAGATAAATATGAATCAATTATTGCTTTGATATTTGCAGTTGTAGTGATTTTAAAATTGAATACTGACTTAAAAGTTGGTATTTTATTAGTATTAACACTTTCGACATTGTCAACTTTATATTTTTTTAATGCATATTCATTTCCTGATAATGATAATGCAGGTGGATTGGAAAGATTTGTTTTTAAGCTATCTTTACTAAGTGGAAGTGTAGCATCAGTTGGAATATTATTTTGCTTGCAACATTGGGTTGGATATGATATTATGCTTAGTTGTGGTTGTATAACGTTAGCTATTTTATTGCCGGTGGTTTTAATTATTAAGTCCAAAAAACCTGATTTGATGATATTTAATAACAGATTAGTAATTCGTATAGTTGTAATAGCTGCAATAGGTTTGTTTTTAAATTTTGCACCTGGTAATATATTGATTAACATAGGATTAAATGAAAGGGTAACTATTGAAAATGTCGAATAACCAAATTTTATATGGTTATTGAAAAGTGTTTGGCGAATTACCACAAATACATAATATAAACAAAGTAATTGATAATAAGTAAAATATCAAAATTAGTTATATATTTAAAACATATTTAAATGTTGCCAATTAATATTCAGAACCCTTAATTATGTTATAATTTAAAAAGTAAAATTATGAAAAAGAAACTAGTATTATTTTTATTATGTGTTGCAAGCATAACTCTTTATGCGCAAACAACATTAAAACTTGAAATTGTACCTCAAAAAGGGAAAGGACCTAAACTCAATGAAGAAATGTGGTTGGAAGCATGGCTTACCAATAATACAAATAAAGAAATAAAAATATTTAAGATTGGAAATTGCGAGGCTGATTGGGAAGGGTATCAGGCAGAATGGAAGATGCAAAAAGATGGAGAAGAAGTAGCTTTGCAAAGTTTTAGGGATGGAACAACAGAACGATTTTCAGAAAATCATATAATAACCATAGCTCCTGGAGGAAAAGTTTATGCAGGATTGCTTCGAAAAAAAATTGAAACATTCGGAAAATATAAAGTTGAATATCATCTTAGTGCGGGACCAAACAAGGTAAATCTGAATTATGCAAAAAACAGCACTGCTAAAGAGCTAGCAAAGCAAATAACAAACTTTAATTCAAGTGCTGTTTATGAATTTGAGATTAAAGGATATGAATTTGAAAAAGTAAATGTTCAACGTAGTGATATTTCGGAAGCTGCATTGAAAAAAAAGCCCGTTGTATATCTTAGAAATGCATTCAGTAATCCTTCAGAAGTTTACAAATTAAAAATTTCAGGTAATATTACTCCTGAGGAGTTGGCTCAGGTATGTAAATTTCAAAATGTACGAGAACTTGAATTAAATGGATTGAAAGGTATCACAGCTCTGCCAGCAAATTTATCTACACTTGATTTACATAAAGTGGCATTTAGTAACCTGCCTGTAAAAGAGTATCCTATTGAGTACGGAAATTGGAAAAATGTTAAACATCTTTCATTACAAAACATGAGAGGAGATTTCCCGCAGTTTATTAATAAATTGGAAAATCTGGAAGAATTATATATTACCTATAATAATATGAGGGAAGTGTCAACGGGGATAGGGAATTTGAGAAAACTTAGAATTCTGGTTTTAAACGGTTATGGCCAGAAATTAAAATTGCCGGCAGATATGTCTGAATTACCGGCATTGAAAGAAATATCCATTAACAGGGCGATACTGGACGAATTTCCACCTGTATGGGGTAGCAGGGGGTTAACGAATATAGGTTTAACTGAAACTTATGTTCCGGTAATTGGTGAAAATATTTCAAATCTGGTTGAATTACGATATCTTTCTATAGTACAGGGTAAATTAACAAAATTGCCTCAGGGTTTTTCAAAGCTAAAGAATTTAGAACTGGCTGATTTTACCCATAATGAGTTTACCACATTTCCAACCGAACTATATTCTTGTACTTCACTAACAAGTATAAACTTAAACTTCAATTCTATAAATAAATTCGATGAAGGTATTGATAAATTAATAAACTTAAGTGTATTAAGTATAGAATTCAACATGCTTACCGAACTACCCTTAAGCCTTGCTGATTGCCCAAAATTAACCATGGTTGATGTAAGGTATAGTAAAGAGAAAATTTCAGGCAAAGGAAAAAAGAAATTAGAGGATAAACTGGGAGCAAAATTTATGCAATAGTCTAAATAACTAGATTATATTAAAGGAGGATTGCATGTAATTCTGCGTCCTCTCTTTATTTTATAAAATCAAATACATAAGACAAATAACAGGAGAGAAAAAATTTGTTGTTATGAAATCATTGAATGAATCCATTACCGAGTACAAAAAGCAACTGGAAAAGGGGGATGTCAAAACTGCCTATAGAGGCTTGATGGAATACATTATGGCATTACGTGTGCATTTTGAGCACAATCATCCGGAATATAATGTGTCCGGCAGCATTTACCAGGGTTATATGGATATGAGCTTTTTTTCAATTACTACGGATGTGCTGAAGGAGAAAAAGCTCAGGATAGCTGTAGTTTTTCTGCATGAGGCTGTATGTTTTGAAGCCTGGTTGGTGGGAAATAACCGGAAGATACAATCAGATTACATGAAATTGTTGAATGATATGAATTTTGATAAATATCTTATTTCTTCTCCGGCACCAGGTGTTGATTCTATTTTAGAGTGCAAGCTGACTGATAGTCCTGATTTTAATAATCTGTCTGGCTTAACCAGCAAGATACAGAATGTGACACTCAAATTTATTAAAGATATTGAAGCATTATTCAAATAAAAGAAGATTTTAGAACTAAGTTTATATCCCTACCTGACATTTAAAAAACATGAATCATGAAATTTATTTCAACTAGTAACTTATTAATGATTACCATATTAGTTACATTAACTTTTTGCGTAAATAGGACTAAAAATGAGGAAGACAATTCGAAAATCGGAGAAATACAGGAGAAAGAGTTATACCTTCCTGCCAAAGTTGAACGGGTGCCTGATAGTAATGATTATAATGATGACGAAAGCGATTTTTGTTATGCACGGATGTCCCAGTCAGACAATATCGCCATATTCTGGCATAAGGAATATGGTTATGACCCAATGACTAATCCTGATACAACCAAACGCTTCGATGTAAACCTGGCGCTAAGCGAATGTGAACGTTTTTACCAGTATTATGTAAATGAACTGAAGCTGGTACATAAGGGAAATTCTTTAACAGATAAGTACAAAATGCTTATTTATATTTTTGGAGGAGAAGAGAATACAGCATTTGGAGGAGGAGAAGAAGATAAAATCGGTATTATTTGGACACCTGCCCGGCGGATAAATAAGGCACCATATGGTGCTTTAGCCCATGAGATGGCACATAGTTTTCAATATATCAGCGATATTGAGAACGGGAGAGGAGTAACAGGACCCATTATTGAGATGTCGGCACAGTATATGCTCTGGCAGGTCTATCCTGAATGGATGACTTTTGAGAATTATCATCTGATAGATTATATGAAAGGAACACATTATGCATTTCTGCATCCTGAGAATATGTATCATTCTCCTTATGTACTGGAATATTGGGCAGATAAACACGGGAAAGAGTTTTTTGGAAACTTAAACCGGGCTACTCTGAAGGAAGAGGATCCGGTAATGACTTATAAAAGGATCAATGGACTGACACAGGAACAATTTAATGATGAAATGTTTGATGCATCACGCAGGTTTATTACCTGGGATTTAAAAAGGGTAGAAAAAGAGGCAAAAAAATATGCTAACCAACATCTGGCTAAACTTATAGATATGGATAATGGCTGGTATCGAATAGATTCCACCAATTGTCCGCAAAACTATGGCTATAATGGCATAAAACTTAAAGTTCCTGCAGCAAAAACTAAAGTTGTTTTGAATTTTAAAGGTATTGCCGGCAGCAAGGGGTATACTAAAGTTAATACAGATAAAGCCGGATGGAGATATGGTTTTGTTGCATCACTAAAAGATGGTAGTCGTGTTTATAGTGACGTTTTCAATGAAACGTCAGGATCTGCAGAATTTAAAGTACCTAAGAATACTGAGTTTTTATGGTTGGTAGTGAGTGGAGCTCCTTCAGAACACTGGCCTGTTGTAATAAAATGGGATGCTGAAGCTGAAGAAGCACCTGAGGAACAATGGCCATATAAGTTTAAACTAACAGGGACTACTATAGACGAATCTGTAAAGGTAAAACCATAGTTTGATTGATAGTTTGATTATTAGTGTATTTTCTTCTACCAGGCTATCCTTAATTTATAATTATCAGCTCCCTGCTAAAATTACTTAAAGTTTCAGAGTTTTTCTCCTTCACCAGGATGGTATCTTCAATCCGCAAACCACCCCAATGGGGTATATATATTCCTGGTTCAACGGTCACTACCATGCCTTTCTGGAATACGAAATCTGCATTCAGTTTTAAAAAAGGCTCTTCATGTATATCGAGGCCCACTCCGTGACCATATCCATGATATAAATATTCTTTATATTTATCTGGAATGATATTGTTTATGATTTTATTAATGTGACTAATATGAACTTCGTTCTTTATTTCATGAACAATAGTTTGTTGACATTCATAAATAATAGAGTATAATTCCTTTTGCTTATCTGAAGTCTCACCAACAATTAGGGTACGGCTCACATCGGCGTGGTATCCATGAACTAATGCACCAAAATCGAAAAGTAGAAAATCTCCCTTACTAATTTTTCTATTTGATGGTTTTCCATGTAACAAGGATGTTCTTTTTCCAGTTTGTAAAAGGGTTTCAAATGAGATATTGTCAGCTCCGCCTGTGCGAATATTATATTCTAATCTGGCAGCAATTTCAATTTCCGACATCCCAGGTTTAATTTTGGGTAAAGTGACCTGTAATGCCTGATCGGTCATTTTACATGCTGTTTTCAGGTTTTCAATTTCAGTTTCATCTTTTATGAGTCTTTTTTGTTCAATTAGGCTTTTAGTAATTTTCAATTCAACGTTTATAAGATTGTTCCTGAGATAATCGTAGGTTGACAGAGTGAGGTTCTCACCTTCAATACCAAGCTTTTTAACATTATATTTATCTATTAGAAATTGATAGGTCTTAAATCCATAACGAATATTATTAATCCAAAGCATTACCTTTAGGTTTGGACATTCATTTTGTGCCTGCTCAAAATACCGTTGATCTGTTATTAATACAGCTTGATCTTTAATAATGAACAATATTGAAGATTCCCCTGTAAAGGATGAGAGATAACTTACGTTGGATGTATTTGAAACCAGGATACCATCAAGATGTAAGTTGCTTAAGATAAGTATTAAACTGTGAATTCGCTCCATTAATTGATTTATTTAATTAAGAATCAATTATATAAGATTTAGAAAAATAATAATAGTAGAATTTACCATTATTATTTTAATTTTTACTTTTAATTGTAAAAAATACTATTTATATTGCGCCAATTAATTTAAAATATGAATCAGGCTGAATCCTATAATAAAAACCCTCGGCACTTACTTTCAGTTGAATGTGTGATATTTGGCTATGAAGAAGAACAATTAAAAGTATTATTATGTCCAAGAGGATTCTCTCCATCATACGGACAATGGGCATTGTTAGGAGGATTTGTTAGGGCTAATGAAACGTTGGATGATGCGGCAAGAAGAATATTATTAAACAGTATGGGACTTAGTAATATTTTCCAGGAACAGGTTTATACATTCTCAAAACTTGATCGTGATCCGGTCGACAGGGTTGTTAGTGTTGCATATTATGCATTGATAAAGATAAACGAGCATGATAAGGATCTTGTAAGAGAGCATTGCGCGCACTGGTGGCCAATAAGCAAACTACCGGCATTAGCCTTTGATCATCGCGAAATGGTTGATGCAGCACTTGGAGCATTACAGCGTAAAGCAGTAATTGAAATGGTTGGGAAGGACCTGCTGGATGATCTCTTTACCTTAGGTGAACTGAAAAAACTGTATGAATCAATATTCCAGAAAGAATTTGATAATAGCAATTTCAGAAAGAAGATACTGAGTATGAATATCCTGGAGAAAACAAATAAGAAGGACAAGAATGACTCCAGAAGAGGCTCATTCTATTACAAATTTAAGCCAGAAGAGGAGATTAGCTATAAAAAGAATGAAATTCTAGTACGAATATAATTTTTTTACATTTAATAATAATGGTAAAAAGTACTATAATAATATTTAAAATTAACCTAACTACAATTGCCTATGAAACCTATTAATCTAAACCAATCAGAAAGGCCAATGTATACCAATATCAGAAGAATACTGATTTCATTAGCTTTTTTGTGTGCCTTTTTCCCAGCTGTTGCCCAGGTAAAAATTACGGGCACAATAATGGACCAATCAAACCAACCCCTTCCGGGTGTTTCTGTTACGATAAAAGGAACTACTCAAGGGACTCTTTCGGGTATGAATGGTGAATTTTCTATCAATGCTGATGAAGGTCAGACACTGGTCTTTTCCTTTCTAGGGTATAAAGACCAGAGTATAGTGGTTTCTGCCAGCAGCACAAATCTCTTCATTGTTATGGAGGAAGAAATTATTGAATTAGCGGAAGTGGTGGCCATTGGCTATGGAACTGTGCGAAAGGCAGATGTTACCAGTGCAGTGGCCACAGTGAAAGCGGAGGATTTTTTACCAGGGAAAACACAGGATGCAGCTGAATTAATTAAAGGTAAAGTGGCCGGACTGTCTATTACAAAGAGTTCTGGTGATCCGAATGCGACTTCTACAATTTTATTGAGGGGAATAAGCTCAATTTATAGCAGCTTTACACCCTTGATATTAATTGATGGTATTCCGGGTGAATTGACAACAGTAGCTCCTGAAAATATTGAATCTATTGATGTTCTGAAGGATGCATCCGCAGCAGCTATTTATGGTACAAGAGGCGCGAACGGTGTAATTATTATTACCACCAAAACAGGTCAACGTCAACAGCCAATAACCGCGGTTTATTCGAGCTATTTTTCAGCATCAACATTTATGAAAGAGGCTGAGTTTATGACAGTGGATGATATTATTGCCGGTAAAACGGTCTTCCCTTTTAGAGGTTATGAGACTGATTGGGTGAATGCAGTTACCCGAACCGGATTAACTCAAAACCATTCTCTGAATTTAAGTGGAGGGACGGAAAAAATGGCATATTCCGGAAACATTTCTTATCGCAATGAAGCAGGAACCATCAAAAGATCAGATAATGAGGAACTTAAAATGCAAATGGACATTAAGCAATACATGTTTAATGATAAATTAAAAATCAATTTAAACATTTTAAAAGGATTGCATGAAAATAGTGCCAATAATACCGGAGAAACTAATTGGAATAACATATACCGCCAGGCGGTTATACGTAATCCTTCTGAACCCATCTACGATGAAAATGGCGACTATTATGAAGATTTTAATCGATTCCAGTATTATAATCCGGTAGCTATGTTAAATGAACTTGAAGGTACCAAAAGCAAGGAATGGAGTCATTTAACAGGGAATATAACTCTGGAGCCTGTCAAATCATGGGAGACAAATCTAATGTTATCAACCCAACAGGCAAATATAATCGAGTCAAGGTATACAACACCCGATTACTGGTCCAATAGGTTAAATGAAATACAGGGTGTTGCCAGTAAAGATTATGACAGAGAAATAAGTAACATACTCGAACTTACCTCACGTTACGAGCTCACAGCTTTAAATAAACATCGTGCAAGTTTGATGTGTGGATATAGCTATACTTATGAAGCCTATGATGGTTTTAATGCCAGTAATTCTGATTTTCCTAACAATGCTTATCTATATAATAATTTGGAAGCAGGAAGCTATTTACAGGATGGAGAAGCAGGTATGGATAGTTATAAGAATGATAGCAGGTTGATAGCCTTTTTTGGTCGTGCTACCTACAATTATGATAATAAATACAATATAATGACTAGTTTACGACGCGAAGGCTCATCCAAATTTGGTGAAGATCACCGATGGGGATGGTTTCCATCTTTATCCACTGCCTGGACCATGAGTAATGAAGATTTTATGTCCGGTTTAACATGGCTTGATCATTTGAAATTACGTGCTGGTTACGGCGTTACAGGTAAATTTCCCGATGATCCTTATCAATCATTATTGACATTCCAATTTGATAATGCATATGGTAATTATTTAAGCACGGATGGAAACTGGTTACCAGGGTTGCAAGTTAATCAAAATGAAAACAGTTTATTACATTGGGAAAAAACTTCTGAAATAAATATTGGACTGGACTTTAGTCTGATAAAAAACAGGATTGGTGGATCCATCAACCTATATAATAAAGAAACCGATGACATGCTATTTTTATATACAGTACCCGTACCCCCTAATCTAAACATTGAAACGATGGCAAATGCTGCTTCAATAGGAAACAAAGGTATTGAGATATTATTAGAAGGAGTCCCGGTAAAAAAAGGTAAATTCTTATGGAATTCAACCCTTACATTTTCTCACAATAAGAACAAACTATTAAGTCTGTCTAATGACCTATATAAAACCGAAGATACTAAGGATGTAGGTTGGTTGGGTGATCCAGTATCAGCACCTACGCATCGTTGGGAAGTAGGTACAAATTTGGATAATTTTTGGGGTTTAAGAGCAGTGAGTGTTACTGAAGACGGATATTGGATCATTGAACATCCGGAAACTGGTAGGACTGAGATATACACCAATATTTCAGATCGCGAAGAGTACAGGCAATACCTTGGAAACGGATTACCAAAATATTATCTTGGATTGAATAATACCTTAAGGTATGGAGCTTTTGATTTAGGAGTTCAAATGAGCGGACAGTTTGGATTTAAAATCTTGAACCAACAACGTTTATTTTATGAAAATAATTACATTCAGTATAACAAGTTGGTATCTGCTTCTGATCCGGTGTTTGGAATTGCTCCTCTGTCACGATCTCAAAGCCAGGTGTTTGTTGACTATTATCTTGAAAAAGGTGATTTTGTAAAATTTGATAATGTAACTTTCGGATATACATTAAAATTAAATGAACGCACGCAATACATGAAAAGTCTGAGATTATATTTCTCAGGTCAAAACCTTTTCTGTATTACGGGATATAAGGGACTCGATCCTGAAATAGGGCAAGGCAGTATAGAAGAGCTTGGGAATGATCCAAGAGATAAGTATCCGACTATTCGTTCATTTACTTTCGGACTTAATGCAAACTTTTAAACTAAGGAACTATGAATTCAATATATAAAAAAATAATAGGTTTAGTAACTGTACTTGTTTTATTAGTGTGCAGTTCTTGTACAAAACTTGATGAAACTCCCTATGAAGATTTAACGGCAAACAACCTGGAATTTAATGATCAGGATATTGAAGCGTTATCTGGATCAATTTATGCGCGTCTTCGATTTTTGTATTGGGGATGGAATGGTTTGTTCGATATTCAGGAAGAATCATCCGATTGTATTATGACTCCACTTCGGATTGGTATTGGCTGGGGTGAATTATACATTGCCATGCACCAGCATACATATCACTCAAACATTGATCATTTTTGGACAATTTGGAAATATGGTTTTGACGGAATTGGATATGCCAATATGTGTCTTGACTTTGAAGAGGTAAAAGCAGATAAGGAACAATATGCAAAAATACGTACTATGCGTGCATTGATTTACTATATACTTTTTGATTGTTTTAGGAATGTTCCGCTGTTAACTACGATGGATTTACCTGCGGGCTATTTACCTGAGCAAGCTGATCCTCAGGATGTATATGATTTTATTATTAGTGAATTGAAAGAAGCTAAAAAAGATCTTGGCACTGAAAAAGTATTTGGGCATCCAAATAAATACGTGGCGCATATGGTATTAGCTAAAATGTATTTAAATCATAATGCATGGTTTAAAGATTTTTCCAGTAATGAATACTATGAATTAGCATTAGCCGAAGCTGATAGTGTAATACAATTCGGTGGCTATACGTTGGAAGCAAATTATAAGGATTGTTTTTTAGAAGATATTTCAACTAGTTCGGAAATAATTTTTGCCATCCCATTAGATTATACCTACGCAAATCACAATTATCTTGCCCAAAAATGTTTATTGAATGCTGGAGCTAAAGCTTATGGTTATACAGGAGAATGTTGGGGAGGAAGTTGTGCTATTCCTCAGTTTATAGATACCTACGATCCTAACGACAAACGTTTTGATGATACATGGGCACACGGTCAGCAATATGATTACGAAACAGGTGAGGCATTAAAAGCAGACGTGGATGACCAGGGAAATGTTGCTTTGGTATATACAAAAGAGGTTCACTCCATTAATAACCCGGGTGCTTATATGCTGGAAGGATATCGTTATGTAAAAAATGAAATACTACCTGGTGTATATGGCACCCGTGGTGACGATGTTCCTTTTTTCCGCCTGGCTGATGCTATGTTTATCAAGGCTGAGTGCTTGTTACGGTTAGGACGCAACCAACAGGAGGCTGCTGATTTGATTACCGAGGTTCGTCAGCGTGCTTTCGATAGTATTGCTGACGCAACGAGAACTATTGCAGATTTAACCGGAGGAAGTGTTTACGATTATGGCCATCGTGAATATACCAGCGAGGGACCTAAGAATTTTTCAACATTTGTAGCTACCTATGAGGGAGGCGATGATGTTGAATTAGGAGGTTTATTAGATGACCTGGCTTGGGAGTTCGTGGGAGAACATCATCGTCGTCAGGATCTCATACGTTTCCGATTGACAAGTAATAATAATATGAATGTATACAATGGGAAATCATGGTTTTGTAAAGACGCCGATTTTGATATGGACAAAGACATATTCCCGATCCATCAATCATTTTTAGATGCAAATCTTAATCTCGTTCAAAATCCGGGATATGAAGAATAATATTCACAATTATCAAATTAATTAACCTTTAAACCTTTTATTATGAAAAGAACTATTTTGAAAAATTTATTAGTATTGCTTGCACTTATAGCAGGATTTGTAGCCTGTGAAAAGGACGAAGCTAGTAAAGAAAGAAAACTCACACCTGAGGAAATAGAGATCATACGGATTCAGGATAGCTTAAAAAACCTGATAGATGCGGATACTTTTATCATCTATGCTGTTGTTCTGCCTCGTGACGCAGCGGATTATAGACTGGTTGAGATACAACATGATTCTACCAGGATTGCAAAATCTCTAGGATTTAGTACTCCAGCCGCATTAACAACTGCTTTAGGGACTGTTGTGGATAAAGCTCAAACAGGCAACACTGTTAAATGGATGGCCATTAACGCTTCTACTCGCAGTGATTATTTGGATTTATATACGGCCAATGGTCTTGGTTTCTGGTATGATAAAAACGGTGATGTTGTAAGCTGGGATGATAGTGAAACAGGAACTTCTGTATTGTTTACGGAACATGATTATACTGCTTGGATAACCTATCTTGGACAATTTCCTGACCGTCTTGTAACGGGAGATAAACACAGTCTCATAAATGTGCTTGAAAATGCCTCTGGATATAGGGTTGCGCTAATTTTTAATGTTACTGTTGGTGAGGACTATGTAGAGCCTCCTTATGAAGATCCGGAAACACCACCTACAGGAAGTCCCGTAGCTTTAGATACAACAATTACTGTTTCACATCCTTATGATTCTAACTGGGCAAGCAATTCATCTGTAAACGTTCGCAACATAATGCGTAATGCATTTAAACAGACAACTTACCAGATATATCAGGCAATTGATGAAGGTACTTTTGTATATAAAGGTATTAATGCCGATGAATCTGTATATGTGGATGGAGATGGAAATCCTGCTTCTACTGCAAATTATCCGGGACATTGGTTTGACATTGATGGTAATGTAACTACATGGGGTGATACCATAAATAAACCTGCAGTTTATTCCGAAATTGGATGGACTAAAGAGTCATTAAATATGAATATTGGTCATCATCCTGATAATATAACTTCAGGGGCTGTAGTTTCTTTCAAACAAAAAGCTGAGTTAAACGGAGGTAGTGTAACCTTTACGGTTAATTTAACGGTTGAATAATTTTAGGTTAATTTCAGGCACAGGAATATTCCTGTGCCTGAAACTCTTTTATTTAGCAAACGACTTTCTCTATTTATTACAATTATGAAAAGATACAATTTAGCCAGCATTATTTTTCAATTATTTGTGACTCTGATATTATTATCAATAGTAACAGTAGGGTGTGATAAGGATAAGGATTCTGATAATAAACCGGATGAAGAAATTCCGGTTGATACCACTGTCACTCTTGATCCATCTGAAGTAGATACTAGTAAAATCTATATTCCAGTCGAATTCAGGAGCAGTAACTGGTATAAGAGCTCAAGTCAGTGGTATTATGGTAGAAGTAAACAATCCGAGCATTTCATAGTCTTTTGGGATATTGAATATGGGAATAATGATCCAAATTCGACTGCCATCCCAGAAGCTTTACGAGTGGATATTGATGATTTGCTTGAAAAAGCCGAAGGATTCTACGACATAAATGTAAATCAACTCAAGTTTGCAGAAACCGGTATCGATAAATCAAATCTGGACAATTACAAAATGATGATTTTTATTTTTTATCAAACGGATTGGATGGCTACCGGAGCTGGTTATGATGATGTTATTGGTGCCTTATGGGTAAACCCGGGGACATGTCATCCTGTTGGTTCCGTAATTGCCCATGAGATAGGCCATAGTTTTCAGTACCAAGTATATTGCGATTTAGGCGGTAAAAGTGGTTATCGATATGGTTTTGGGGGAAATGGGGGAAATGCTTTCTGGGAACAGACTGCACAATGGCAGTCGCTTCAGAGTTATCCCGAGCAGGCATTTACTACCTACGACTTTCCTGAATATATGGATAATTACCACCGTCATATTTGCCATGAATGGCAACGCTATGCAAGTTACTGGATTCATTACTATTGGGCCGATAAACACGGGATCGATTTCATAGGCAAACTTTGGCGAATGGCCGAGGAACCTGAAGACCCAATGCAAACCTATATGCGCATTACAGATATAACTGTTGCAGAACTTAATGCTGAACTCTATGATGCTGCAACTAAATTTGTGACCTGGGATTTAGATGCAATCCGGGATTTGGGCGAAAATTATATAGGTCAGCATAAATATGGTTTAACTACTTTAACGGATGGAAGTTACAGGGTTACCTATGAAAGATGTCCAGGGTCTACAGGTTATAACGTTATTCCATTAAATGTCCCAGCCTCAGGAACTGTTATTTCAACACAATTTACCGGTTTATATTATGAATCTGGTTTCAATCCTATGACAGATGTCAAAAGGGCTGGCTGGCGATATGGATATGTGGCTTTGCTGGAAGATGGTACCCGGATATATAGCGATATGTACGATAAAGCGAGCGGAATAGCTAGTTTTACTGTCCCTGATAATTGCAGTAAGATTTGGTTTGTAGTAACAGGTGCCCCCAATACTTATCAGCCACATCCATGGGATGAGGATGAAAGTAATGACGATCAATGGCCTTATAAGATTAAATTTACAAATACCGATTTATATGGCAATGTAACCTTTGATGGTTCTGAGACTCCAAAGGATACAACTTTAACTTACAATATAAAATTTCCATTTAGTTCAAGCGTTTATCCCGGAGCTACAGTAACTGCTGATTTTGTTGCAATGGCTTATGCATTTGTGCTTCAACCCACTGATATTTCAAGCAAAATGGGCAGTTCTATCAAGTTCTATGCAGTTGAAAGTGATAGTTCTCTCAATTCAAATACAACAGCCAATGGCTATGGTCACTGGTTTGATGCAAATGGAGATGTTATTGCATGGGGTACTGGTGCACAGGTTTATTCGGAATATGATGAATCCAAGTTCACATTTACTATTGGTCAATATCCCGGACATTGCGCATCGGGTGACAAATATACTATTAAACAGGCTCTGGTTTATGAATATGAAACCGGAATGACTGTTCAGACAACTTTTGTCTTTCATATTACTATAGAATAGCTTTTGGTTTTGGTTTTAGTATAATGAGGGTGGATAAAAAGAGGACATTAAGTAATCAAATATACTTTTAAACGCCCTCATTTTACTTAATTTCGAATGGAGAAATATGCAAAAGATAAGTTTAACAATAATAATAATTTCCATTATTTCCTGTGTGAAACAACAGGAAGTAAAATGGGATAGTCCTGAGAATAATAATCCTCTCGTTCCGGGATATTTTGCTGATCCGACAATCAAGAAGTTTGATGGTATGTATTATATCTATTCCACTACCGATGGGGTAAAACTTGCATCAGGCGAACCTACGGTTTGGATTAGTACGAACCTGGTTGACTGGTATAATATTAAACTTGAAATGGATCTGCCGTCAGGTTTAACGAATTGCTGGGCACCTGATGTATTGAAAGGAAATGATGGAAAATATTACTATTTCATGGGAAACTGTCAGTATGGATGCAATATCTATGGGTATGTTTCTGAAAATCCTATAGGTCCGTGGAAACCTCTCAATAATGGAGAAGCTGTAATCCCGGTAGGGACCGGAGCAGAAAATTTACCCGCCCTTGATGCTCAATACTTACAATGTGAGAATGGTGACCTGTACAGTTACTTCGGAACATGGTGCCATGTTTTTAAAGGATTGGGATGGGCAAAAATTGATCCTCAGGACATGTATAGTATTTTAGAATCCGGTTATATTCCAAATGAACAATTACCTCAACTATTTGAAGCTGTTTACCCTGTTGAACGAAATGGTAAGTATTTTCTTATATACTCTGCAGGTGATTGCCGGAAAAGTAGTTATGCAGTTCATTACGCTTATGCAAATAGTCCAACAGGCCCCTTCCGATATGGTGAAAATAACCCCATCCTGGAAAGTAATAATGATTTCACTGTTGATGGTCCGGGGCATCATTCACTAATAGAGGTTAATAACCAGTATTATATTTTTTATCACCGCCACGATAATCCCCATAGTTCAGGGGGTGAATTCCGACAAATTGTTGCTGATAAACTTGTATTTATTAACGATAGTGCCATTGCAAAAATTACACCTACGCATTCAGGTATTAAAGATTTTGGACTGGGACAAACACGTCCTAAAAACATTGTTCTAAATGCCACGGTAAAAGCAAGTTCGCAATATCATTTGATGGCGGAGCAATCTCCTTTTACTCATTCCGAAATAGATCATGTATTTAAAGCTGAATTTGCAATTGATGATAACAACGGCACTTTATGGAAGGCCTCTTCCTCAGTTTTGCCTCAAAGCATAGTTATCGACCTGGGCAAAAAGAAAGCAATAAAAAGAATTTTTACGGAATTTGAATATGCCACCTACTACTATCAATATACAATTGAGGTCTCATCTGATAGTTTAAACTGGGAACATGTTGCAGACAAAACAAATAATCATATATGCGGGTCGCCCGTAATTGATGATATGGATATCAAAGGTCGTTACATCCGTTTAACTATTACGGGAACGGAAAAGGCAGGCACGTATGCCGCCCTCTGGAATATTAAGGTCTTTAGCGAACGTTTTGACATACCTTCTTTTGTAAATAAAACCAATCCTATAGGGCCGGCACCTTTAGCCTCAAATAAGCTGGAAGTTGATTTTAGTGCCAGCGAATTGCCTGTTGGCAGGGTGATAAATGAGATTGAAAACAAGGGAGCTCTTAACGGACATTTCAAACCTTTGGGGAATTGTGTGATTAAAGAGATTGAAGGTATTAAAGCCTTGTATCTGGATGGCAAATCCTGTCTGGAATTAACCAAACCAGCACCTCCAACCTTTGACTGGAATGCCCCATTTACGGTTTCTGCATGGATTTATGTACCGGAGCTTAGCAATGGTCATTGCATATTACTTTGGAATAGTCGTGAAGACATGCTTCAGTCCTCCTATGCTGCCCTGATGTTTGGAAATGGACCTTTTGGCGCCATGGCGCATGGAGATGGATATGTCGATTTAGGATTTAAAAACATTCCTCCGGCCAATCAATGGCACCAGATAACTGTTACCTTTGATGGCATGCTGGAAACCATTTATATAAATGGTGCGAGAGACCGGCGTTTTCCTTTAAATTTATTTGTAAAAGCCGATCAGGTACGTATTGGTTCATCAGGTATGCCTTCAGAAAATTTTGTAGGGTACATCGCCAATGTTCAGCTCTACAACAAATCATTGTCGGCTGATGAAGTTTATAAACATTTTGATAATTCAAAACCTTAATTTTAGAAGTGATAATATAATGCCAAATCTGCAGATGTCAATTTATGCTGTATTGGAAAACGGGAAATAAAATAACATTACTATGAAAAAGGAAAATATTAATAAGATTTTAGCGGGGATAACAATGTTGTCGCTGTTGATAAGCTGTACACCAAAATCTGCTGAGAAAGAAACCATAGAAGGTGTACCTTTTACCAGTGTAAAAGCAACAGATAATTTTTGGGCTCCAAAAATAAAAATTAATCATGAAGTAACTATTCCTATAGCTATTGAGCAATCAACCATCACCGGACGTATTAAAAATTTTGAAATTGCCGGCGGTCTTACTGAGGGTGATTTTTGTTCAGAATATCCTTTTGATGATTCGGATATTTATAAAATTATTGAAGCAGCAAGTTATTCCATGCAGACATACCCTGATGCAGCATTAGATGCCCGTATTGATTCATTGATTTATAAGATTGGAAAAGCACAGGAAGAGGATGGATATATTTATACCATCCGTACCATTATGGGCGACAATTCACATTCCTGGATAGGGGACAGTCGTTGGTCAAAAGTAAATGAATTAAGCCATGAACTATATAATCTGGGACATATGTTCGAAGGAGCTGTAGCTCATTTCCAGTCAACTGGTAAACGAAATTTTCTTGATATTGCCATTAAGGCTGCCGATATGTTGGTTGATGCTTTTGGCTGGGGAAAAATTGAAAATTTTCCGGGGCACCAGGAAGTTGAATTGGGATTGATTAAATTGTACCATGTCACCAATGACCAGCGCTATCTTGATCTGGCTAAATTCTTTTTAGACGTGAGAGGCACAGTTCCCGGAGGTGACGAATACAACCAAAGTCACGAAAAAGTGGTGGAACAAACAAAAGCTGTGGGACATGCCGTAAGGGCTACCTATATGTATTCAGCCATGGCCGATATAGCGGCTCTTTACAACGATGAATCATACTCAAAGGCTTTGCATGCTATCTGGGAAGATATAGTGTATACTAAAATATATGTAACCGGAGGTATTGGTGCTTCTGGTGGTAATGAAGGTTTTTCAGAAGATTATAACCTGCCCAATATGTCGGCATACTGCGAAACTTGTGCCTCTATTGGTATGATGATCTGGAATTACCGTATGTTTCTTGCCGAAGGCAACTCAAAGTATTTTGATATATTTGAACGTACCCTTTATAATGCTTTCCTATCGGGAGTTAATCTAAAGGGCGACCGCTTTTTCTATCCTAATGTATTGGAATCAATGGGACAACACGATAGGGGAAAATGGTTTGGATGCGCATGTTGTCCTCCCAATTTGGCACGTATGCTTCCATCCCTTCCGGGTTATGTTTATGCTACTTCGGGAAATAACTTATATGTTAATTTATATATGAATAGTGAAGCAACTATTCAAATAACTGGCACAAATGTAGCTGTCATCCAAACCACTCAATATCCCTGGAAAGGACAAATAAGTATTTCCATTAATCCAGAAGTAAATAAGAAGTTTGGAATTAAAGTGAGAATCCCTGGGTGGGCAATGAATTCTGCTATTCCTGGCGATTTATATACCTTTATAAACGAGCCTGAAAATGAGGTCAATGTTAAAGTTAATGGCAAGAAACAAAAATTAAAGCTTGATAATGGATATCTTACCATAACCCGCACATGGAAACCAGGTGATAAAATAGATATGGACCTGCCTATGAATCCTCGTTATATATCGGCCGATGAACGTGTTAAGGCCAATAATAATAAGGT
This sequence comes from Bacteroidales bacterium, assembly GCA_016926235.1. Next base: position 47,530 of record JAFGOZ010000723.1, read on the forward strand.
GTCTGTTGAGCGGGGACCAATAATGTATTGTGCTGAATGGCCTGATAATAAAAATGGCAATGTACTAAGTTTACTTTTTGATAAGGAACCGCAAACTACCGTTGAGTATAAAGATGACCTGCTTAATGGTGTTCCGGTAATAAAAACCAGTGCTAGCGAGGTAAGCAGAAATATTGATGATACCTATAAGATTGCTGATTCTGTAGAAGTTACATTAATTCCTTATTTTTCATGGAATAATCGCGGACCGGGTGAAATGATGGTTTGGTTACCCACTGATACAAGTTCTGTGTATCCTCAACCGGCCCCAACCATTGCTAATAGAAGTTCAGTAAGTGCAAGTCGTATGTTACCTTCATTAAAAATTGCACTAACCGATCAATATGAACCTGATAATTCAAACGATCATAATCGACCATATTATCACTGGTGGCCAGAAAATAATTCATGGCAATGGGTTCAATACGAGTTTGAAGATACGGAAACCATATCATCTTCCCGTGTTTATTGGTTTGATGATGGTCCATTTGGCGGGTGCAGGATTCCTGTTGACTGGAAACTGGAATACCTTGATAACGGGAAATGGAAGCCGGTAAAACCTGAGGGTGAGTATACAATTACCAAAGACGGCTGGGATGAAGTACAATTTAAACCTGTTACCACCAAGAGTATTAAAATGAAAGTCAAACTAAGCGAGGAATTTTCATCCGGGATTCATGAGTGGGAAGTGAAATGACCCCAGTTTAATTTACTTTTATTTAATTGGAAAGCAAACTTAAATATTAACTATAATGCAAATAATGAAATACTTACAAAAAATATCGTTTGGAATCATACTGATATCAATGTTATCATGCGGCCAAAAGGAAAAACCAACTATTAGATCCGATCAGGCTGGTGTTATTGAATACCGAGTTTTACTTTTTTCCATCAAGGATGTTAAGCTTCTGGATGGACCATTTAAACATGCCACTGAAGTCAATTATAAATATCTGTTAAACATTGAACCGGACCGTTTGCTGGCTAAGTTCAGGATTGAAGCCGGTTTGGAGCCAAAAGCCAAGCATTATGGCGGTTGGGAAGATGAATCATTGGCAGGGCATAGTTTAGGACATTACTTAAGTGCTTGTGCTTTAATGTATCAAACATCTGACAACATCGTTTTTAAGCAACGTGCCGATTATATTGTTGATCAGTTAGAAGAATGTTATAAGGCAGAAGGATCAGGTTATTTAGGAGCACCTCCGGGAGCCAAGAAAATGTTTGAAGACGAAGTGGCTAAAGGTAATATACGCTCAAGAGGTTTTGACCTGAATGGCTATTGGGCACCAATTTATACTCAGCATAAAATCATGGCGGGTTTACTGGATGCCTACAATTTATTGGGAAATGAAAAAGCTCTTGAACTGGCAAAACATTTTGCTGACTGGATGATATCCTATACTTCACAAATGACGAATGATCAGATGCAGGATATGATGCATTGTGAAATCGGAGGAATTAATGATGTACTGGCACAGCTATATAATTTTACCGGCGAACAAAAATATCTAGATTTATCAAGAAGGTTTCATCATGAGGAAATCATCGACTCCCTTGCAAAAGGAGTGGACATTCTGCCATACAAACATGCCAATACCCAGATTCCAAAAATAATAGGCAGTTCACGAATTTATGAACTTACCGGCGATACAATTGAATATAATACAGCACGGTTTTTTTGGGATCGGGTAGTTAACCATCACTCCTATATAACAGGAGGCCATTGTAATCATGAATATTTTGGCCCCCCGGATACTTTACGCAACCGTTTAAGTAACGAGACCACTGAAACCTGCAACATCTATAATATGCTAAAGCTCTCTATGCATCTGTTTGAGTGGGATGCTGAGGCCAATGTAGCTGATTTTTATGAGAGGGCACTTTTCAACCAGATACTATCTTCACAGCATCCGGAAACAGGAAATGTAGTGTACAACCTTTCATTAGAGATGGGGGGATTTAAGGATTTTCAGGATCCAATGTGGTTTACATGTTGTATTGGAACCGGTATGGAAAACCATTCCAAATACTCCGAAGCCATCTATTATCATAATAATGAAGAATTATTTGTAAGCCAATTTATAGCCTCTGAACTGAACTGGGCTGATAAGGGTTTAGTTATAAGGCAGGTTACCAACTTTCCGGAACAACACAGTTCAAGTTTTGAAATTATCAGTGATCAACCTCAAAAACTAAGTATAAATATAAGATACCCATATTGGGCTGCAAATGGTTATGAAATACTCGTAAATGGCAAAACTCAAAAAATCCGTGAAAAGCCCGGAAGTTTTGTGGCTTTGAACAGAACCTGGAAAAATGGTGATAAGGTTGAAGTAAAAATGCCTTTCAGCCTTCGCCTGGAAGCTATGCCCGACGATAGTAACCGTGTTGGAATTATGTATGGGCCGTTAGTTTTGGCAGGAGACTTGGGCCCTGTAGAAGACGAGAATGCAAAAGATGCAATGTACGTTCCGGTATTTATGACAGAAGACAGGAATCCCAACAGTTGGCTGGAACCGTTTACTGGAGGACCAAACACCTTTAAAACAAAGAATATAGGACGTCCGCGTGATGTGGTGCTCAAACCATTCTACAAAACATATGACAGGCGTTATTCCGTTTACTGGGATCTGTTTACCGAAGAAAGATGGACAGCCCAGCAGGAAGAATATCAGCGCAAACAGGCTTATCAAAAAGAACTGGAAAATAAAACCATAGATTTCTTTCAACCTGGCGAAATGCAGCCTGAACGAGACCATAAATTCATTTGTGAACAAGGCTGGGCCGGAGTCCATAATGGAAAGAAATTCAGAGAAGCTGATAAAACATGGATGTCATTTGTTATGAAAACAGATCCGAAGATAAAAATTACTCTGGTTGTGGAATATTGGGGTGCATTCCCGGGTTCAAAAACCTTTGATATTTTGATCGACGAGGCAAAAATTGCTACTGAAAATATATCCAATATGAATGACGGCTTTTTCGAATATATAGAATACCCGATTCCCGCAGAACTAACAAAAGGGAAATCCAAGGTAACTGTTAAATTCGACCCGCATGTAGGGCACAGGGCGGGGCCTATTTTTGGAGTTCGTACAATAAAAGAAGAATAACATATTTTATGAAACACATATTCAGACTTGCTTGTTTTGGTCTTCTTATAGTAGGTTTTCCGGCGATAGGCAAAGATTATAAATTACTATCGCCGGATAAAAAAATATCGGTTATTATCAAGACTGATGGTACAACCTCTTTCACTTTACTGATGAATGGGAAAACTGTGGTGACCGATTGTCAGGTAGGACTAGTGTTGGAAACCGGAGAAACGCCTGGAATTAATGCGAAAGTCGTAAAAGCAGAAGAAAAATCGGTGAATTCTGAACAAATGCCTGTTGTTCCATGCAAAAGCAAAAGTATTAATGACTTGTATAATGAATTGAAGCTGGTCTTTGAAGGGAATTATACTATTTGTTTTCGATTATATAATAATGGTTTAGCTTACAGGTTTGAAACCATTTACGATTATCAAATTCAGGTAAAAAATGAACTGGTTAGTCTCAATTTTCCATTAAAAACGACCACCTATTTTCCACAGGAGGATAGACTTATTTCACATTATGAGAGATTGTATAAGGTTTGTGAAACAGGTCAGTTATCCGATACCCAGTTTTGTTCATTACCAGTTTATTTTAAAACTCACGATGAAATAAGAGCTTTGATTACGGAAGCTGATCTCTACGATTATCCGGGGCTTTTCTTAAAAGCAGATGGCAAGGGGGGCTTAAACTCTCTTTTCCCGAAGGTAATATTGAAACTTGAACCAGGCAAGCGCGGACCCGACCGGAATGAACAGATAATTGAAGAAGCAGGCTATATTGCAAAAACAAATGGAACCAGAACTTTTCCATGGAGAATTATAATGCTTGGCGAAAGCGATGCGGATATATTTCTGAATCAAATGGTGTATCTGCTGTCTACTGACAAAAAGGTTGAAGATCCTTCATGGATAAAACCAGGCAAGGTGGCCTGGGACTGGTGGAATGCCAATAATATTTACGGAGTTGATTTTGAATCCGGGATCAATAACCAAACCTATAGGTATTATATCGATTTTGCATCAGCATTCGGACTTGATTACATAATTCTGGACGAAGGCTGGTCAAAAAGCACTACTAATATCATTGAGTGTAAGGAAGATATTGATGTAAAGGAACTGGTTAAATACGGAGTCGAAAAAAATGTAGGAATAATTCTATGGACATTATGGAAACCATTGGATGAGGACATGGAAAATATTCTGCAAACATATAATAAATGGGGCGTAAAGGGCGTAAAAGTAGATTTTATGCAACGTTCTGACCAGTACATGGTTAATTATTATACTCGTGTAGCTGAAACAGCTGCAAAATATCATCTGTTGGTTGATTTTCACGGAGCATACAAGCCATCTGGATTAAGCAAAACATACCCAAATGTATTATCATTTGAAGGAGTGAAAGGACTTGAAAATAACAAATGGAGCAGGGACGTTACTCCCGTACATGATGTTACTTTACCTTTTACACGCAATGTTGCCGGACCTATGGATTATACGCCCGGTGCTATGGACAATGCCATGGGGGAAAATTTTACAGATCGCTTTTACCGACCGATGAGTCAGGGTACAAGGGCCCACCAGGTGGCTATGTATATAGTTTATGAAAGTCCATTGCAAATGCTGGCAGATTGTCCTTCCAATTATTATAAAAATGAGGAGTGTGCCCGATTCATCTCAAAAATGCCAACTACCTGGGATGAAACCAGAGTCTTACATGCTGCAATAGGTGATTATATTGTGGTAGCCCGGATAAAAAATGAACAATGGTACGTAGCTGCCATGGGAGATGAAAATATACATGATTTTGAACTCGACCTTTCTTTTATCAGCGATGAATATAAAAACATTGAATCAATTGCAGATGGGGTCAATGCAAATAAGATTGCCATTGATTATAAATATCAGCGAGGTTCTTTGAGTAAGAAACTAAAAATTCATTTGGCACCCGGGGGAGGATATGCAGCAATAATTTCAAAATGAAAAAGTGTTTCAAGAAATAAAACTAATAAACAGATGATTGTATGAAGATGGATTTTAAATGGAGAAGTATATTGCTTTTTGCTATAGTTACAGGGTTATTAATATCCTGCGAGGAAGATGAAGTTTCAAAACCACTACCTGAGATCATTGAAGAAGATACTTCAACATTTGTCGGGCCGGGAGTATATCAGGTATTTGAGATAGATATACAGGTAGAGAACAATGCACCCGTTGTATCAAAAGATAAGGCTGATTACCTGAATTGTAGCATTAATATTGATGGCAAAGGTGTATATGATGATTACCAGGGGACTGCCCGTATAAGGGGAAGAGGGAACTCTACATGGTTCTGGTATGATAAAAAACCTTATCGCATTAAACTGGATGAGAAATCTGAAATACTGGGCTTAAAAAGTGATAAGGATTGGGTTTTACTTGCCAACTACCGTGATCCGACTGATTTGATGAATACATTTGGATTTGAGGTGGCCCAATTTCTGGGTTTACCATATACCAACAACACCCGATATATTGAGGTGACACTGAATGGTGACTATATCGGCCTGTATCAGCTCACCGAACAAGTGGAACAGGGTACAAACAGGGTAAATGTGGATAAAGATGAAGGCTTACTTATATGCCTTGATCTGGACGATGGTCCATCCCTCAATCCGGGAGTTGGCGATAACTTCTGGTCCGAAGTGTTTAAAATGCCTGTATGTGTAAAGTATCCTGAGGATCCCACAGTCGTACAAATTTCGGCCATTAAAGCGGACTTTGCAAAACTGGAAAAAGCCATCAATGACCACAATTACTATGCTGTGGATGCTCTCATTGATATACAAACATTTATCGATTATCTGATTTTACAGGAGTTGGTTTACAATGTTGAGATTGACGCACCCCGAAGCACATTTCTCTATAAGGACAAAGCCGGAAAATATGTAATGGGGCCAGTATGGGACTTTGATGCAGGATTTGATTTTGACTGGGGCACCATGTATACGGGTCATAACTTTTTTAATGCTCAGGAGCTGGTGCTTGGCACTGATCCAGCTAACCATAAAGGAGGCTACAGGATACCTGATTTCTTCACCCAGATGTTCAGAAACAGACAATTTATTGAAGAATATAAATCCAGGTGGAACGGTGTAAGAGATACTATTTTTGAACAGGTATGGATGAGTATGGAATGTTATGCGGATGCTTTGCAAGATGCTTTGGCACGTGATTTTGAACGTTGGCCAATTGACAGGAATTATACTACTGAAACTGAAAGGATGAAGAACTGGTTGTCAAACAGGGTTTCATATCTCAATACCGTCATTAATAATTATCCTTAGTAATTAATTTTGGGTTACAAGTATTGGTAAATTAATGGAAAATTCAATTCTCCATATCAGCACTCCGGTTAATGAGCATGTGTTTCATTATGAAAGAAACAGTGAGGAACGCAGGTTATTATTAGATGCCATTGAATCATTGGGTAAAAATTCGGTTGAAATACCTTTGATCATTGGAGGAAAAGGGATCAGGACAGGAGATACAGGGAAGGTAGTATGTCCTCATGACCATCAAAAAGTACTGGCTATCTATCACAAAGCCACTGAGAAGGAGATATTGCTTGCAATTGAAACATCTCTGGAGGCTAAAAGGAGGTGGGAAGAGGTATCCTGGATCGACAGGGCATATATTATGAACCGGGCAGCCGAACTGATCTCAAAAAAGTACAGGTTTACCATAAATGCCGCTACGATGCTGGGGCAAAGCAAAACACCTTACCAGGCAGAAATAGATTCAGCATGTGAGGTAATCGATTTTTTAAGGTACAATGTGTATTTTGCCTCCCTGATATATCAACTACAGCCTAATTCGAATACCAGCCAGGTAAACAGGATTGATTACAGATCTCTCGAAGGTTTTGTATTTACAGTTTCTCCGTTTAACTTTACCGCCATTGCTTCAAATCTGAATATGTCTGCTGTAATGATGGGCAATACAACAGTTTGGAAACCTGCCTCAACGGCATTACTATCCAATTATTTCCTGATGAAAATATTTCAGGAAGCTGGATTGCCGGATGGTGTAATAAATTTTTTACCTGGGAGCGGATCCTTAATAGGAAAAGCTGTAACAAGCCATAAGGACCTTGCCGGAATTCATTTTACAGGATCAAATAATACCTTTAATTACCTGTGGAAGAGTATTGCCAATAACCTTGAGAGCTTTAAATCCTATCCAAAACTGGTAGGAGAAACCGGGGGCAAAAATTTTATATTTGCACATAGATCAGCCGGTATTAAGGAATTGGCAACAGCGATAGTTCGCGGAGGATTTGAATACCAGGGTCAAAAATGTTCGGCTGCATCACGTGTTTATATTCCTAAATCTTTGTGGAAGGAATTGAAAGATTTGTTGCTGGAAATGGTTTCAGAAATAAAGATGGGGGATGTACTTGATTTTTCCAATTTTATGAATGCAGTAATTGATGAGCCATCCTTTGATAATATTATGGAGTATATTCAAAAGGCTAAGGATTCAAAAGATTGTGAAATAATGTTCGGAGGCAATGGGGATAAAACCGTGGGATACTTCATAGAACCTACATTAATCCTTACTAAGGATCCCAATTTTATAACTATGCGGGAAGAAATTTTTGGTCCGGTAGTTTCCCTTTATTTGTATGACGATATTAAATATGAAGAAACACTAGAAATTTGTAATCACACATCTCCCTATGGGCTTACCGGCGCCATTTTTGGAAATGATATTTATGCTGTTGCAAAAGCAGAGGAAATATTGAAACATGCCGCCGGTAATTTTTATGTAAATGATAAACCTACAGGAGCAGTTGTTGGAATGCAGCCATTCGGTGGGGCAAGAGCCTCAGGAACAAATGATAAAGCGGGAAGTATATTTAACTTGTTGCGATGGACCAATCCAAGGAACATCAAAAAACAGTTGTATCCTTCAACAGACTATAAATATGTTTTTATGCAATGAGAAATAATTATATTTGGTTAACATATCAAAAATATCAAAAATGAATAAATCTTTTATAATATTAGTACTAACTACAACAATGAACCTCAATGCCCAGGTAAGGTTCAATGAATACTTCACTGATGAAGCCCTGAGAATTGATTATTTCCATACGGGGAATGCAGATCAGGAAACATTCGCACTGGATAAAATATACAGATATAACAAATGGGCCGGAAATCCCAATCACTGCATACAAAATTCACAAGTCGGAGATTATAGAATAGAGGTGTATAATGCCGTAAATAATAATTTGATATATTCGAAAGGGTATAACTCCATTTTTTTTGAATACCAAACAACACAACCAGCTCATGATGGAATAAACAAGACCTGCCATGAAAGTGTTTGGATACCAAATCCCAAAAACCCTGTGATATGCAAAATTACAAAAAGGGAGAAAGATCAAAAATTCAATGCCATTTATTCCTTTGAAATAGATCCGGGAGATTATCACATTCATAACGAAAAACCAGCTTCATTAGATGGTGTAATAGTTAACTCCATAAAGAGCGGGGATCCTCATTTTAAAGTAGATTTGGTTATTGTAGGAGAGGGGTATACAGACCAGGACGAAGAGAAATTCAGAAAAGACCTGGACTATTACATAACATTATTTTTAAATACTGAACCATACAAAAGTCACAAAGATGAATTTAATATTACCGGTATAATGCCTTTCTCTGATGAAGGTGGACCGGATGAACCCCGTAAAGGGATATATAAGAATACTGCTCTGAACAGTAGTTTTAATCTGTTTGATCTGGAGCGTTATATGTTAATTGAGGATAACAAAACATTGCAGGATGTTGCATGCAGTGTACCCTTTGATGCTCTTTTAATCATGGTTAATACAAGCAGATATGGAGGTGGGGCAATCTATAATTTTCAAACTGTTTTCTCTTCAGACAACCCAAAGAAAGAATATGTTTTTCTTCATGAACTAGGACATGGTCTTACCGGTCTGGCCGATGAATACTATTCGAGCAGTGTTGCATATGTCGATTTTTATCCTTCTGGTGTTGAACCTCCGGAACCGAACATCACTGCACTTTTGAACCCTGATAGTGTAAAATGGCTGGATTTACTATCACCGGGCATTGAAATACCTACAAAATGGGGTAAGGAATTATTCGACAGTTTAAACATTGCTGCCTATAAACTTAGGATGGCGAAGGAGGATACACTTAATTTCTTGTATAATACTTCTGTTTCGGAGGAGGTTATAAATTCAGTTATTTTGCACTATGACAAAAAAATTGAAGCCTTCATCGATGAAATTGAAAGTTTCATCAGGAATCACCCTCTAAAAGATGAGGTTGGTGTTTTTGAAGGTGCAGGATACCAATCACACGGTTTATATCGCCCAACACTGTATTCAATGATGCACGGCTTTGATAAAGAAAACATTTCATATGGCCCTGTAAATGAAAGGGCTATTCTGAAAATAATCAGGTACTATACTGATCAGGAGTAATCTACATTACAAGGATAAATGGATGAATGGATTAGTTTATAAATATCTATCTTTAATGTATTGATTTTTTAAATATCCTACTTCTCTACTAAATCTCCTGATGTTCGGTTCTCCTGATAATTTCATTCTGTAGATCTACTCCCAGATCATTAAAATAATCGGAATAACCCGCTACCCTTACAATTAAATCCGTATGAAGTTCAGGATGAAGTTGAGCATCACGTAGTGTATCGACATCCACTACATTAAACTGAATATGATGACCATTCAACCTGAAATAGGACCGTACCAGTGAAGTCAGGTTTTCCAGAGCACCTTCATATTCAAAGAAAGAAGGGGTAAACTTCTGATTCATCAACGTTCCTCCGGTTTTTAGTTGGTCGATTTTTGAGGCAGACTTTATGGCTGAAGTAGGTCCATTTCTATCAGCACCCTGCACCGGACTTATCCCTTCCGAAGTGGGTTTCTTTGCCAGTCTTCCATCGGGGGTTGCTCCTGTAACAGCGCCAAAATAGACATGGCAGGTTGTAGGCAGCATATCAATGCAATATACACCTCCGGTTGAAGTTGGCTGGCCATCAACTGCATTAAAGAATGCATCAAAAACGACTTTTGCCTGGGTATCGGCACTGTCATCATCGTTCCCGTATTTGGGTGTTTCAAAAATAAGTTGCCTGCGAATTTCAGGATATTCGCCAAAATTGGTGTCTATAGCCTTTATTAAATCAGGGAAGGTCATATTTTTTTGATCAAATACATGATACTTAATGGCTGTAAGCGAATCGGTGATGGTCCCCAGGCCTACTCCCTGGATATAACTCGTATTGTACCTGGCTCCACCAGCGTTATAGTCTTTTGCATTAGCAATACAATCTTCAATTAATAATGAAAGAAAAGGTGCAGGCAGATTTTTTGCCCAGGTTTGTTCAATAAAGCGATTACCTCTTATTTTGATATCAATAAAATAGTTTAACTGCCTTGTATAAGCTTGAAAGAGTTCTTCATACGATTTAAAATTTAGCGGATTACCTGTTTCAATACCGATTTTTCTACCACTTTGTGGATCGATACCATTGTTTAGTGTTATTTCAAGAACTTTCACCAGGTTAAAATACCCCGTAAGAACAAAACTTTCGGTTCCGAAGGCACCTGTTTCAACGCAACCGGATGCACCCCCATTCCTGGCATCAACAATGGTTTTTCCTTGTCTGACCAATTCTTCAATTATGGCATCAGTGTTAAATAATGAGGGTTGTCCGAAACCTGTTTTTATTATATTAAGTGCCCGTTGAATGAACTGATCTGAATTTTTCCTGCTTACCTGGATCATGGAACTGGGTTGTAATAACCTCATTTCTTCAATAACGTCCAGAATTATATAGGAAACCTCATTTATAGCATCATGCCCTTCTTCTGTAAGACCACCCAGATTGATCATGCAAAAATCAGTATAGGTATTGCTCTCCATTGCGGTAACACCGACTTTTGGAGGAGCCGGATGGTTATTAAATTTGATCCAGAAAGCATGCAAAAGTTCATATATTGCCTCCTTTGATACACCCTTTTTAATGTCATTCTGGTAAACAGGTAATAAATGCTGGTCCAGCCGTCCCGGGTTGAATGAATCCCAGGGATTTAATTCGGATATTACTCCCAGATGTATAAACCAGTAATGCTGTAACATTTCATGAACTGTTTCAGGTGCTTCGGCTGGTACTTTGTTGCAAATACGGGCCATTTCGATCAGTTCATCCTGACGTTTCTGGTCAGTCTCTTTTTCAGCCATTTTCCCTAATTCAACAGCATGACGCTGTGCAAATTCAATAACAGCCTTACCGGCAATTTGCATAGCTTTTAATTCTTCTATAGCATCCGAATCATTTTCCTTGTCAACGGTCTTCATCCGGTCATCAATTTCTTTTAACAGATCATTTATGCCCAACGTGAACATTTTTTTTCCAAGTACAGTATGTCCGGGAGCGCGTTGTTCCTGAAACTCGGTAAATATTCCGGCTTTATAAACTTCTTTCCATTCATCAAATATCCCATCCATGATCCGTTCGCGGTTTGACTTGCCTTTCCAGTAAGGAATTATTTCAAAGCGGTAAATATCCATTACTTCCTGGCTTACTTTAAAGGATATTTTTGTCCTGCTGTTTAAAATCTCAAGATCTTTAATGCTATGCAAGTTTATTTCGGGGTAGGTTGGAGTACCTTTGGGTGCGGGACCTCTTTCACCTACAATAAGTTCATAGGGATTAATACATATCGTTTTATTCCTGAATAAATACTCTAAAGCTTTAGCTCTAAGAACAGGGGCTGATAAACTTTTAGAAGCATCACTCTTATAAAAGGCAGTGATCAATTGTGCCCTCTCGGGCGATATGTACTCAACAGCATGGAGGCTTTGAGTTCTTAATTTGCTGATTCGTTCAGTACATTTCATTTTTTTTTCATTTATAGAGATGATAAAGTATGGAAAATACACACCTAAGCGGCCTGACCCGTCTTAGTGAATTTTTACTTTAAAGCCTTCTTTTTTAAATAATTCTATATAATTCTCAATTTCCTGCCTTTTTGGTTCATTTACTTCCTTCATGCCATTGGAGTAACCAAACTTTGCATTTTTTGATTTTCCCAGTTTATGGTAAGGCAGTAAGTGCACCTCACTGAAGTTATCACTCTTAAGAGGCCGTATAATGTTTGCTATTCCTTCCAGTTCTGTTTGATTCAGGTTAACACCCGGAACAACCGGAATACGGGCAATAACATCTTTCTCTGATCCTACTGCATGTTTCAGATTTATAATTATAAGCTTATTGTCAACCCCCGTATGGGTTTTATGTCCGTTGGAGCCGGCCATTTTTAGATCAAACAGGAATAAATCGGTAAAAGGAACAACTGATAAGAAATCTTCTTCTTTAGCGAAGCCTGATGTATCCAATGCGGTATGAATACCAAAAGATTTGCAGAGTTCAAGTATTTCCCGGCTGAACTTTGCCTGGTAGAGAGGTTCTCCGCCTGACAAGGTAACACCACCCTTGCCTTCTTCCATAAACACTCTTTCCTTTTCAATTTCTGCCATTACTTCTTCTGTGGACATCCAACGGCCAATCTCACGCAATACTTCATACTGGTTGCCTTCAATTTTATCGATGGATTTGTATTTTTGTATATGAGGATCTTTGCTTTCAGGATTATGGCACCACCAGCAGTCAAGTGGGCATCCCTTCATGAAAATAGTGGTACGGAGACCATTCCCATCATGGATAGCAAAGCGTTTAATATCAAAAACTATTCCTCGCACAGAAAAAAGATAAAAGTTTACAAAAAAGTAAAAAAGGAATATCCCCGAAAAGAATTAATCAGGGAAGAAAACGGAAGAATTAAGAAGGATTATTGAATCCAGCATTCATATAATCCTTTCCCGTTGCGGGTGTACATTTTAACTAGATGAAATAGGTTCATTTGTACAGAATTATTTGACCAAATATATGTAATTAAGTCAATATTTCCTAATTTGAATCAGATAATTTATTGGAATTTGATTTAGTATATTTAGGTAATAATTAACTAAAAAAAATTACAGGTGAGAAAACGGAATTTAGTATAAAATATTCTTCTTCAATACACAATATTAAATATGATTCAATGCATTGACTTTTTAAAAATTGATATAGCTTATAGTCCTTAGCATTGACCCTATTATTAAATGATTTGATCATTCTACATTATTTTTACTTCCGATACATCCAAGATGCAGGAATTATTCTTTGTGTACAACCCTTATAGCCTTTAAATTTATTTGCAAATATATTCTCAAGTAGCTTTTCTTCTCTACTAATAAAAAAAAGGAAAACTAAAAAAATATTATAGGAATTCTGAGCAATAGCCATGAATTAAAAAAAAGCAATATTCCTGGCAAAAGCAAGAAAATTACTATGGCAAAAAGAGGATCCCGGCATATTTAAAAAACTCTTTGAAAATATTAAATTTAAATATATATTTGATTGCATTATGCTTCATAACCATTTTATTAGTAATAAAACCTGAAGTGCAAGATTTTTTAACAACATCTATTTTATAAAGTATTTACGTAAGTCAAGTAATTATTATGAAAAAAAGTAATAAACTTAAAATCAAAAATGGATTCATAAAATTTGCAATCCTGTCAGTTATTATCGGATTCATAAGTTGTGAAAAAGAGAATGATAAAGATGATGATAATACCGAAAATCCAGAAATTGAACTAAATGATACTATCTTTATGGAAGAACTTATCGTTGATAATTCGTATTTTAATCAGGATAGTATAGATAATCTTAATTTAATCAACGAAATATATAATAATTTGGGTATTGGGAGAAATATGTCAACTGGTAGTGATGAAATTTCGATATTTAATGTTACTTCATCTTTTAAACCTATTGTTAAACACCATTACAATGAGTTATTTACTAAAAAGATTATTGTATCAACCGATTATCAATTAAACAGAAAAGTGATAGATTCTTTAAGAAGGGAATTTCTTGAGATTGACTCCAACTATTTGATTGGTAATTATTCTGGTTTAATTGATGAAATAACAGAAGATACAACCTATATATATATTAGCATAGTTTTAATTAAAAGGATTGGTATCGCAGAGTTGGATATAAATAATCCTGATATTAATGATTATTTAAGATATAAATCAAGTATTGTTGATGGAGTAGATACAGATAGTATTAACCTCACTCCGGATCTTTTCCAAAGTATTTATGGCGACAGGTTTTGTTCTGCATTTGTACTTGGGGTATCAATGTTTTTTGATATAAAAGTTGATATTGATTTTGTAGAAGAAGATATGAGAGCCGCTACCTTGGAAGCATTTGATATGATAACAAAGGCTGCAAAAGGTTTGGGGACCTGGGAGGATATGAAAACAAACAGTAAATTCTTTAAAGAATCAGATCTTTGTGAATATGATGGTGAAGAAATTCCTAGATCAGAAAGTTATCCATGGTCTATTGATGATATAATTTCAGAATTGAACTATGTTGAAAATCTATATCAAAAAGCTGATTTCGGTATCCTGGTAAAAAAATATGAACACTTCTCAACATTATATCCTACATATACTTTTGCACCAGTAGCCAAATAAATTTAGGAGGCTAAAAGTATTTTTTCAATAAAGGGTAAGTTTCAAGTGTTCTACTGATAGTTTTCTTATAAAGAAAAATTAAATGCATTAAGTGGAGTTTGAAAAGAATCAATATGTAGAATTATTTACCAAAATTTGGGAAAATACTCATCCTCAAATTTAATATTTATAAAGACATTTGTTTCTGAGAGAATAAATGTCTATGCTTAAATATATCTAGTCTAAGATTAACTTAATATTATCTAAACAAGCATTAAATGATTGGATAATGTTTTAAGTTGTTGTAAATTAGGTGTAATTTTTTAGGAAAAAACTTTAAGGTAGATAAAATACGAATAATCAAAACAATAAAAACTATGGGAAAACTTATAGTATTTATCTTTACGGCTTTAATAGGTATACAACTTATAACCGCCCAGACTTTACAAGAAAAACTTGCCGGTAAAATAGATATTGTGGTTGCACAGGATGGAAGCGGAGACTATACAACATTTACTGCAGCAATAGCAGCAGCTCCCGATAATAGCAGTTCGAGAACAATCATTTTTGTAAAAAAAGGGATTTATAATGAGCGTATTCAAATACCGGCAACTAAGAAAAAGCTTACAATCATTGGGGAAGATGTGCAGGAAACGGTATTGTCATATCGTGATTATGCCGGTTTAAACCCGGAGATTTATGTTCTACAGGTTTTAGCTGACGATGTATGGTTAATGAACCTGACTATTGAAGATAAACAGGGTTATCTTTATTCAGGGCCGCAGGCTTTAGCATTGCATTTAAAAAATTGCGACAGGACTATTGTATACCATTGTAAACTTTTTTCATATCAGGATACCTGGTATTTAAATACAATATACAGGGCTTATGCCAAAGATTGTTTTATTGAGGGTTCGGTAGATTATATTTATGGGCCGGCGGTAGCCGTATTTGACAGCTGTGTGTTATTCTGTAACAGAAGTACCGGCGCAGTTATTACCGCTGCTAATACCAATCAGGATGACCTTGATCCTCCTTATAATAAATATGGTTTTGTATTCTTTAATAGTAAAGTGTTTTCAATGCCAGCCTGGAATAATAAAGTGCATGCTCTTGGTCGTCCCTGGAGAGAAAAGGCCAGTGTTATTTATTATAAATGCGATGAAAGCAATTATATTAAAACCGAAGGCTGGAATGAGATGAGCGGTCATCTGCCTGAAGATGCATTTTTTTATGAATTTCGATGTACCGGCACCAGTGCAATACCAAGAAGTGGTTATATATTGCCTCAGCAAATGGCTCTCGCAGTGTCAAAAACAGATACCAGCGCTCCCAGTTCAGTTCCTTGTTTTGACAGTTTGTATAATCCCAATGTAATACCTGCTAAAAGAGGAACATTTTCAGGCATGTGGAATCCTGAAGAAAATATGCAGAATGATAATGACTCTGTCTTATTTGTGCTTAAACAATTCATTCATCCATATATGGATTCAATAGGCTACAGTAATACGAATATTGTGCATTTGCAGTACGATACTATGAATATTCTTGTAGAACCGAATAAAACCATTTTTTGTGTAAATATTGATACCATAGATGTTAATCATTGTTTTTATCCGGCATTTGAATATCCGGGTTGTGGATTTATTGTTACAAAACCTACTGAGATTCCCGGAATGGCAACCATTGATGTAGTTGCTAAAAACAAGACTACAAAGAAAACATATAAAGTTTATTTTGATAAAGATGGTTCTTTTACCAATGCTGATATTAACAGGATAAAAATAGACACATGTAAGATACAGGACTTTAACCCGGATGTTTTTGAGTATCATTATGTATTGAACGATTATTTAATTGAAAAAGTAAATAAGGGTTATCAGCTTATGGTGAGTGGTACCGGGCAGGTAAGTGGCGCTACCGTTACATATGAAAACCGAAAAATATATTCATTTCCTGATACAACTATAATTACGGTTACTGCACCTGATGGAGTTACTACAAAAATTTACACTGTATATACCTCTATGCCGGTTAATATAGAACAGGATCAAAATGATCAATACAGAGTAGTGTGTACAAATCCTATTGAAGATAACATTGAATGTAATATAAGCCTGCCTTCACCGGCAAATATTGAATTTAAATTGTACAGGGAGAATGGTGCATTGGTACTGCATAAATTTTTTAAAAACCTGCAAGCAGGGGATGTAGAATTGTTAATTAATGCAGAAGGTCTGGAGAATGGAATTTACATTTATAAAATAGAGGTCGATAAGCATGTGTTAACAGGTCAACTTGTTAAAAATATGTAGGTCATTCAGATTAACAGCAGGTATATTCATTTTTAAACCGGATTTTGTCCATTTCACTAATATTTTATTTAGGAAATAGGATGTTGTGTGTATTTTTGTGATAATGAATCCAAAAATACCTATAAAGAAACTGTTTAGAATTGCAGTCTCCACCTCAACAGCCATAGGTTTAATAACCATGGGGCCCGTATATGTAATTTCAATGATCATAGCAAATGTAAAAGCGACCTATGTTACTCTTATCACCTTATTATCTTCATCAGTTATTGGAATCAGCTTTTTCATATTCTTCATATGGTTTATAAACATTGCACTTCTTTACTATACTGAAAGAAGGATTTTTATATTTAAAAAAAGAAAGTTGCGATATTTATGGAGTTACTTATTGAGTTTCATTATATTATTCAGCATCAGGTTAGCTGCTAATCCTCTCTTACATAATACGGAGAAATTACAAAAAATAGCTGAATTGAAGATGAAGCTTTTTGGTGTTGATTTTGTAAACATAGATTATACAAGGATTGATAACTGGTTCTTTCAGATCCTTATCCTGATTTTTGTTATTATCTCTATAAATTCTGTGGTTCTTATCATCCAGGATCTGGTATTGCTTATTGAGAAAAAAACAAAAATTGAAAATGAGAATATATCGCTGAAAATTAAAAATATGGAAGCTGCTAATCAGAAGTTGAAACAACAGTTGCAACCTCATTTTCTGTTTAATTCCCTGAATGTGTTAAAAACCTTAATTAAAAAAGAGCCTGATAATGCAGAAACTTATGTTAAACGACTTTCTGATTTCTTAAGGGCTTCTGTACTTTATGATAATGTAAATACAGTAAAATTGGAAGAAGAAATAAAGCTATGCCTGGATTATCTTGAAATGCAAAAGATCCGCTTTGGTGATGCTATACATTTTGAAGTTGATATTCCGGATAAAGCTAAAAGTGGCTATTTACCTGTATTCTCCATTCAAATGCTACTGGAAAATGCAATTAAACATAATGCCTTTACAATAGAAGCCCCTTTACTTATCAGACTTCTTTATTCGAATGGTTATATTACAGTAAGTAATAACCATCAACAAAAGTTTGCTAATGAATCTTCAGCTGGAATGGGTTTAATAAATCTGTCTGAACGGTATAAGATCATTTCAGGCGATGATGTTTTGATCCAATCGGATGATACCACTTTTTCTGTAAGCGTTAAAATATTGTCACATGAAGATAGTAATCATTGAGGATGAGAAATTAACTGCAGATAATTTGGCAGAAACCATCCAGGCTGTTGTCCCGGATGCACAGATAACAACAATTTTGTTTTCTGTTCAATCGGCTATTACCTGGTTTAATAATAATGAGCAGCCAGACCTTATTTTCAGTGATGTACAGCTCGGGGATGGTTTATGCTTTGAAATATTTAAAACAATCCCCATTCATGCTCCCGTTATTTTCTGTACAGCCTATGACGAATATGCGCTAAAAGCATTTAATGCTAATGGGATAGATTACATATTGAAGCCCTTTGATGAAAAAACGATTGAAGATGCCTTCCAGAAATATAATCATTTGAAGGAAACTTTTACTGGTAGCATTGCTAATCTGGATGCTATCATCGAATTAATAGAATCCAAAAAGAAACAAACAAAGACTACGGTTCTGGTATATAAACAGGATAAGATAATTCCTGTCAGGTATGAGGATATTGCAATGTTTTATATTGAAAATGAAGTGACACATCTTATAACATTTGATCATAAAACGTATACTATAAATAAGACCATGGAAAATATTGAGGAAATTTCTCCGGATGATTTCTTCAGGGTTAACAGGCAATTTCTGGTGAATTATAAAGCCATAAAAGAAGCATCCCAGTATTTTGGAAGAAAGCTCTCTTTAACACTTACGGTTTCATTTACTGAAAAAATTACAGTTAGTAAAAACAAGGTTACTGAGTTTTTAAACTGGCTATCCAACCATTAATACAAACGAATATAAAATATTTAAAAGAAATTTGAGAACTAAATAGTTTTATCACTGGAATAATGGATAAATGGATAATTGGAATGATGAAAACTCAATATCTATTTTTGATTTATAGATTCTAACCGTTCAATAATTCAATAATTCAGCAAATTAACAAATCCCTATTCCTGTCCATTTCACCTTTCATTTTGTCCTTTCCATATTCAAACTTCTTTTATTATCAAAGGTTTAGGTGCAATTTTGTTATGTTAATAAAGTAAATCTGAAGTAAAATGAAACATCCATGATAAATCTTCTAAC
>JAFGOZ010000724.1 GCA_016926235.1 Bacteroidales bacterium
TCCCTACTCAGAATATTTTGTGGATTTAAATAGCAATAAAACTTTGTTTTTCAATTTAGCAGCATGCCAGCGCCGTTGCTCCCAACGATGGTGGTATGAAAAGTTGCCGACCGCGTGGTAATTCTTTATCGGTACGATAAAGAGTTGGCGCGGGATTGAGCCGATTAATGACTTGCAAATCCGGCAATTTTTTATACCACGTGTTACCAACCGTTTTGACTTAGTTCATTATTTAATTTTTCAATTCCAACAATTAGGCCGTTCGCTATAAAATTGTCACCAGAACTTAACTTTGAAATCGTATAGGTTTCTTGTTTTCCTTCCAAAAATTCAATTGATGTCAATTTTTCTGTGCCCGTTGAAGTTAAAAATGAGTTGCCAATTTTAATTTTGGTAATATTTTCAAATCCTTCGTATTGTTTTGACTTTTCAGGCTGTAATGAAGCCCAAACATTATTTTCAATTCTAAAAGGATGGTCTTGCGTAGCTGTAATTTCAATTCCACTTTCAAATTTGTATTTTACCAATTTATGATGAATTACATTTTCCAGTTTTTCAATTTTTGCTGATTTTATTTGATTTGTTTCCAAGTCCAAGTATGCAACTAAATCGCCAATTTGCAGATTCTCAATATATACTGTTGAATTATCTGCTAATAAAATTTTTGTTCCTTTTGCAAAACAATGAACATCAAGTCCGTCAAAATAGATTTCTGAAATTGCTACATCATCGTATTTTAGTCCTTTATAAACATCAAGTATTTCAAATTTCAAAGTCCAGTCTGGTTTTGTTTGTAGCACATCCCAATCTTTTCTGTCGCTATTTCCGATTGGTTCAACTTTAAAACTTTGCGAACCTCGAATATCTTTTAAGTTCAGAATTGCATATGGTTTATCGTCAATGTACACTTTTAGCTTTTTAACTCGTGAGTTATTTTCCCAGGCTGATTTACTTTTTACATATCCATTTACAACGATTATTTCATTAATTCTTGGTGATGCTCCTTCAAAAGTATAAAGTAAATATTCTCCAATACCATATCCAGCAACACCTTCAACCCACGCATTTTTATAATTTAAATCATGCGCATTATTAGGTTCGTAATTATTCTCTCCTTGCGATTTTAAATAACTTGAGGCTGCAACCTCTTTTGGTCCACCGCCACAATACCAACTACAACCACCTCCAATAATATCCCAGTAATCTTCCATTGTTTCATCAACTTTCGAAAGTGCATCTTTTTCCTGCTGCGATAAATCGTCGTATTTTACTCCATTTGACATTTTATCCCAAATCTTTTTGCAAGCTTCAAGGTTGTCGTTAAATTCTTTTTCTCCAGCAACACTTAAATCTAAAATTCTCGTTGATGTTGGATTCATTTCCTTTATTTGGGAAAATCCAATCTGTGATAATAAAATCAGTCCTATTATTAAAATCTGTTTCATATTAGTTATGTTCTTTAAATGGTTGGTAACGTTGAGTGTATGATTTCGTAAGGGATTGCGGACTTCAAACTTATCAATTGACCAACCATAATTGATGCGGGTGATACCGCTCGCAGACCTCTGAAACCCTTATGAATTATACACATTGTTGCCTGCTGGTGTTTATTATGGTCCATTGTCTCTATAAGTATAAATCCAAGTTCCATCATTTCTTGTCTGCCAGTATTCTGATTCCGGAATAGTATCAAGTTTTAAAATTCTACTAATTGAGTCTTTGTTAAACTGATTCGGATATTGTTCAATCATCCAATTATATGCCGAATGATTCAGCCCAATCATGGTTAAGTAGTCAAAATACTTGGTCATAAATTCTTTTGATGGAATTGTGTCGTATTGCTGTAATTCCAAGTCAAGTTGTAAAAGCTTTTTAATTGTATCATTTTCAAAGTCTGAAGGGTATTCTCTTACACTTTCATAATCCAAATAGATTCTTTGAATATCCTCTAAAACTGTCAAAACTTGTGTTGCATTACCTTCTTTAATCCTTCTTTGCCAGAATTCATAATAATATCCAGTATCAATTCGAATAGCTTGATAGTAATTTCTTATAAATCCATTTACAATTTGCTCAATAGTCTGTCCTTCCCAATCATGTTTCACCATTCCCCCAAATCTATTTTGAAAGTACATTGTATCACGATAACTTTCTTTGGTCAGAATATTTTCATAACCAATCGCTTTTAATGTACTGTGCACGGAAATCAAATTCTCAGGTTTTCGAATCCACTCAAAAGGTGAATCGTTTGTCTGAAACAAGTCTCCTTTGTGAATTCCTGCCCATTTAAAATACATCATTAAATCACGATATCCATTCTTTTGGTCAACATGTGGTATTGAGTTTAAAAACTCTATTTTGTTTTCAGTCCAACCACCAACGAATTTATCTGTCTTACTTATCGCTATGTATGAAACTAATCCAAGAATAGAAATCGTTAATATTTTAATCATATGTTTCATTTTATGCACGGTCCTACACTTGCAGGCAACGTTTTACAATATGAAACGGTTGGGTTTTCGGAGTGCGTTCCTATCCACCGTGGTAGAAAGTTGAAGCGAGAACCACACCCTCGCAAACCACTGAACCCCAACTGTTTTATATTGTGTGTTGGGTGCTGGGCTTTTTTATTCCTTGTCAATATACAATTTTTTTAATATCTCCATATCCCAAGACGGAAAACAAGTACTTCCCTTTTCATCTCCATGTTTTAATTTGCCGTTTTTGTATTTCGCATGACTAACTAAATTAAAGTCAGAGTCATAATAATCCCAATCTCCATGTTTTTGTCCTTTTCTCCAAGTACCACAACTACTTGCATATCCATACCATTTGAAATTTATTTCAATCCCATCCTTTAATCCATTTTTATAATCAATAATTTGTTTAATCTTCTTTTGGGGATAGTAATAATAAATCCGACCATCAAACTGGTAATCCAAATCTTTATCGAACCCATATTCAATCTTGTATTTAATATCTCCATTGGAAAAGTAGGCTTCTTGTCTATAAAGTTTGTTTGAAAGAACATAGGGTGCTTTATTTATTTTATTAAGTTGTAAGGAATCTTGAATCTGGAAATACTCATATGAAATGGAATTGTCTGTAGTATCAATAATCGTAACAATTAAAGTATCATTTGATTGTCTCCATGTCCCTTTTGAATATGAATCTGCATACTCATAAATTGGAGTATAATGAGCAATCGAATCAGGGAATAATCGTAAAAAGTATCCATGTGTAAATCCACATGACATTGTCCAATATTTACCACTTAAATCGGTCTGTCCTGAAATCGATGTTATTATCAGTGTAGTAAATATTAAAACTATAAATTTCTTAATCATTTATCAGTTAGTTTAATTTTTGCAGGATGTATCTCAGCCTTGCACCCAACAGTTGGCAATATAAAACGGTTGGGTCTTCGGACTGAGTTCGTATCTACCGAGGAAAAAGTTGAAGCGGGAACGAAACCCTCTCAAACCACTGAACCCCAACTGTTTTATATTGTGTGTTGGCGTTTCGTTGGTTCTTATTTCATTGTTTTTGTTTTCATTTTTTACATTGACTGTGTGAATAATTCAACATTCATTATTTTTATATGAAACATCTATGATTAGCAAAACACAATCGAAAATGAATAAATTTACTTCACAATTTGTTAAAAACTTTTCAATCTATTAAATAAGATGTATTGATATTCAACAACATATATAAAGTTATACAAATAAAAACTATGTAATATTTTTTAAATTATAAATCATCATACCTGCCATAAAGGGTATTATTAATATAGAGTTCGTTCAATTTATTGCCGTTTCGTTTGTAGTTATAGTAAACGGTATTTCCATTGTTGAGTGTAATGATGAATTGCCCGCCCATTCTATCGCCTTTATAAGTCCATCTGCCACTACTCTGTGAATTATTAGCGGTACCCCATACCCCGCCTACTGCATTGGCGTCGTTACCGGAATAGGATGATTCGTAATTTTCAACAAAACTACCATCCTCACACAGACAGAATGAGGTACGCGAATTTTTGGTTATAGTCGTCCATCTACCTGCAAAAAGTTTAACCAATTCTACATCGACATTGGGTTTAAAAAAAGTTAGATTTTTAACCGTTTGTTTCCCAGCGTTGATAAGGTCGTTGGTAAGCATTTCGGGTGTAGAAACCGCCAAAATAAAAGCACCTCCACCGTAGGGTGATAGTACACCAAACCCGCGTGCTTTTACCTGTGTTCCGTTCATTACTCCCGTGTAATTCGCTACCATCACTTGATTACCAGCAGATTTTAAGGTGCCGCTATCCATATTCAAAGAATTACCTTCTTCATGAATTCCTTGTTGCATATCGGACTGTATAGCTTGCATGGTCTTGGATTGATGTGGAAAAATCATTATCATTCCTGCGATTGTATTGTGCCCCAAAATGATTCCTTCGTCATTGATTTGATGTACCCATCCAGCGGGTGGAACGAGTTTTAAGCCCCACATAGGATTGCCCACTTCATTGGCAGAAATGCTTGAAGTTCCTTTTTTAGATTCTATATTTTGTGGGGAATTGGTTGTCGTTTTTGTAGAATTATTTGATTTGTTTTTTCCAATTTGTTGCGAGTTATCAAAAGTAGAATTATCTGTTTTTGTAAAAGGAATATACTGTGCTTTGTCATAATTGGGTATGTTGTTTTCATCGGGTTCTATTAATCCGAAGGTCAGTTGATTGCCTTCCAAATACGCTTCGAAAAATGAAGTGCCGTCTTGGTTACTGCAATAACCCATTGCAACATTTTCTTGCACTTCTCCTTCTATTTGAAAAACAGATCCGGTAGTGGACTTCAATGTTCCTTGCACTTTGTTCCCTGTTTGGTTCAGTTGAATAATCAATGTGGCATTTTCGCCCTTGTATTGAAAACTTCCATTGTAATTTTGACAAAAAACTTGAACAGATAAAAATATCAATAAAATTGTAGTTATATGTTTCATTTTTGTTTAGATTTTAATTGTTAATAATTATTTATTTAACTGTTTTCATTTCATTTTTATTCTACCGTTGGATTTTGCTACAATGAACGCCAACGGTTGGCGGTATGGTTAGTTGCCGATTTCGAAGCACTTTCCTGTCGAGTTACAACTACTTTTGATACGAGCTGTGCCGCTCGAA
>JAFGOZ010000725.1 GCA_016926235.1 Bacteroidales bacterium
GAAGATGCCAAACAAAACTGGTCAACAGAAGGAATAGCCAAATTTGGTGATATTTTACGTCAATCTGCTGATAACCTTGAAGAATTTGGATATAATATTATCAGTAATTTGGTAAAATATGTTGATGCTAATCAGGGTGGAATTTTTATTATAAATGAAGATGAGAACAATGAAAAATCTATTGACCTGATTTCATGCTATGCATTTAACAGAAAAAAATATCTCGAGAAAAAAATACGATTTGGCGAAGGGTTAATCGGGCGTTGTGTACTTGAGGCTGAAACTATTCATCTTACTGAAATACCTAATGATTACATTACTATTACAAGTGGATTAGGAAATGAAACTCCCCGAAGTTTATTAATTGTTCCACTTCTTTTAAATGAACAGGTTTATGGTGTTATTGAGCTAGCATCATTCAAAGATTTTGAAGATTATAAAATATCTTTTGTTGAGAAGATCGGGGAATCAATTGCATCGACTATTTCAAGTGTTAAAATAAATATCCGTACTGCTAAGCTTCTTGAAGAATCAAAACATCAGGCAGAAGAGCTGGCTTCTCAGGAAGAGGAAATGAGGCAGAATCTTGAAGAATTGCAGGCTACTCAGGAAGAATCGGCCAGAAAAGAAGCAGAAATGAGCGGTATTCTTTCAGCTATGAATGCATCATTGCTGGTTGCCGAATTTGATATGGAAGGAAATATTATTTCAGCTAATTCATCTTTTGCTAATGTTTTTGGAATTCCCAGGGACCAGATTGTAACACGCTCATATAAGCAGATTGCAGGTACTTCCGGGGTTGAACCGGAAAAAATTGATATAATCTGGAATTCAGTTAAAAGCAATGAAATAGTTAAAAATATAACTAAACTAACTGTAAATAATGAAGAAATATGGCTTAACCAGACTTATGCCCCTATCCTTAACAATGATGGCAGGGCATATAAGGTTTTAAATATAGCTATAGACGTAACTGAAAACAAAAAACAGGAAATCCAGCTTGAAAAGATATTGCTTGAATCACAGCAAAAAAATGAAGAACTTAAAAAGCTTAAGGAGGAAGACGAAAGGAAAACAAAAGAAATGCTCGATACAATTGAATCTCATCAAAAGACTCTAGTTGATATCCTTGATCAAATCCCGGGCAAAGTATTCCTTAAAGATAAAGACGGAAAAATGGTACTTGTTAATACCCAGGTGCTTAAAACCCATAATTGTAGTGCAGAAGAATTACTTGGGAAAAGCGATCTTGATTTCTTTGCAGATGATCCCGAATTGGCCAAAAAATTATGGGAAGAAGAACAAAACATTATTAAGTCAGGAAAAGCCAAACATTTTGAACAAAAAGAATTCGTTAATAATATGGATCAATACCTGAAAACAGTAAAAATGCCATTCTTTATTCATTATATGAACCAGACCGGTTTACTTGGCATTCAATTCGATATTACTGATGTTAAGCAATTACAGCTTGAAATTACCAAACAAAATGAAGAGCTTATAAAAGCTAAAGAAGAAATAGAGAAAGAAAAAGCTCTAATGGATTGTATGATGGAAAATATTCCTGATAGTATTTATTTCAAAGACCTTGAAAGTAAATTCCTTAGAGTAAGTAATAATATGCTTTCTTTATTTAATGCTAGTGACTTTAGCCAGGTTGCCGGAAAATCCGATTTCGATTTTTTTAGTATTGAGCATGCACAACAGGCCTTTGATGATGAACAAAATATTATTAAAACGGGAAAACCAATTATAGGATTAGTTGAAAAAGAATCTTTTGATGACGGCACTGAAAATTGGGTGGATACAACGAAAATGCCTTTATTGGATAACAATGGAAAAATCATAGGAACATTTGGTATATCAAGAAATGTTACTAAAATTAAAAAAATGGAAATTGAGGCCAATAAACTTATTGGAGAGCAAAAGAATATTATGCCAATTATTGATGGATTTACATTAAATCTTCCTGTTTTAATTTATAATATCGATAGCAAGAAGAATATTAAGGAAATAAAAGGAGCCGGGCTTAAATTATTAAATTTAAATATTGAAAAAATTGTTGGAAAACCTATTGATAAACTATTTTCTGAATTAAAAGATAAAGTAATTACAGGATCTGATAAACAGGTTACATTCATAACCAAAGGAAAGGATTTTGAGTTAAAGCATTTTATTTTTAAAGACAATGTAATTGAAGATGGAATGATAGGTTATGCATATCAAACAAAATTAATTTAACAGGAATAAGCTGTAAACAGAAGTAAATAAAAAAAGCCGTTTAAAGTATAACGGCTTTTTTTATAATTATTTTCATATAATAACTACCATCCTTCATGCTGGGTTAATCCCCCGTTACTGGTTGTGATTTCACGTTGAGGCAGAGGATTAAAATCATTTTTTGGAGATTCGAATGTTATTGGGAAGTTCCCGGGTGTAGTTGTATTATTTAATAATCCAACGGCGATATTCCAACGTACCATATCTGCAAACCTGCGGCCTTCAAATGCAAGCTCCATTCGGCGTTCTTTAATAAGCTGGTCCATTGTTATGGTTCCTGAAAGGTCGGCTGGTACAGTCCCATTTCCGCAAATACGGGCGCGGGTCCTTATCATATTAATATACTGTAATGCTTTTGCATTATCGTTTAAATTAATTGCAGCTTCTGCAGCCATTAAAACAACATCGGCGTAGCGAAGTACCATAAAGTTCATTGGTGATTTATGCCATCCATGGCCACCGGCACTTGCAAATTGTGCAGCCGAAAGTTCATATTTGCGCAGGTAATATCCTGTAGCGCTGTTTCCAAAGAATATAAGTTCTTTTTTTCCCCCGGCAATCTCAATGGAGTCTCCCGGGCGTGCAACATTGGTTGCAAGACGGGCATCAGCCGGATCGTATTCATCAACAAGGCTTTGGGTTGGCCAGCCCAATCCCCAATATCCGGAAAGTTGCGGTGTACCATTGGCATCCGAATAATACCTTGCTGCTGTCCATTGTATTAATGAGCCTGCACGGGTTAAACCATAATCTACCCCGTCATTAATAAACTGAACGGCAAAAATACATTCAGGCGAATTTTCACCTTCAACGGTAAATATATAACGATATCCGTTGGTTTGCGGCCCCCACCAGGTATTGTATGTTTGTCCGTCCATTCCAACCAGTTCATATTGACCAGAACTTATAATATCTTCGCATGTGCTTAAGACATCATCCCAGCGTTGGTTCAAGCCTGTGAACCTTGCATCCCCGGGATAGTTAAGCGCATATGACGATTCAAATAAATACAATCTGGCAAGCAGCGCTTTTGCAGCGCCTTTGGTTGCCCTACCTATATCTGAAGCAGAAAGGGCACTTCTTTCGGGTAAAACAGGGATTGCTTCTTTCAGGTCATTTTCTATTAAGTCGTATAGTTCACGAAAAGTGGACTTATCGATATTATACTCGCTTGGGCCAAGAACATGATCAACTAAAGGTACCTGACCAAAGAGCTGGGTTAAGTACATATAATTCAAAGCTCTTAGGAACTTTAACTCGGCCATTCTTAAATTAATTACAGAAGCACTGGCTTTAGGATCGGTTTCAATAATACCTGGGAGATGTTCCATGGCAAGGTTACTGAAATATACCCCGCGAAATAAAGTTCCATAAGTTGATTGTATTACCCCATCCGTTGGCTGGTTAGTAAAGCGGTTAAAAACTTCGGCTTCAGGAACTTCATTTTCATAGTCTCCGCCGGCTTCAGCATCATTTGAGGGTACATCGCCAAGATAGAGAGGAATATTCCGGTCCCATTCTGTACGAGTACTAAGTGTTGAATATGCTGCTGTTACAGCCTGTTCAGCATGGGTCATGGTAATATAGAATGATGCGCTGTTTTCAGCTGCAACAGGGTCAAAATTCAGATAATCATCGCTACAGGAATTAATAAAATAACCTGCAATAATGATGATAAAAAA
>JAFGOZ010000726.1 GCA_016926235.1 Bacteroidales bacterium
AATGCTGCGTTAAAGCAATATCCCGCGGGGCGCCCGCATGTCCGCCCGTCGCCACCGCGTCGCGGACGGCGGGAGCCGTCCTCTGCTGTACTCTATAAATGAACCATGCTTCGCGCGCGCGTCCGTAGCTAACGCAGGTTATACAAAATATTATTTTTTAATATTACCCCCATGCACCCAACCTTTTTTATTCTTTACTTGTACATATGCTCTTATTAAAAGATTATCAGGTGTGAGAGCTTCACTATGCAAAAGTTCAAGTTTTGCTTTTGTCCCTGGCTTTACTCTTGATATTATTCTACTTTCAGACCAATCATCCCGGTCATTTGATAATTTGATTAATTCATTATTAGTAGACACAAGTACAATTTCACTTCCTACTGGAGGATAACTTGTAATTATATTTTTAAAATAAATGCTTGCTAAGTTAATTTGAAGTTGCTTTTTTCCTTTAATTCCAGCATCCTCCCATTTCCCATTAGGAGCAAAAATAACTTCTCCTACAGTATATGGACCACTCATAAAATTTTCACCATGAACGAAACATTTAATTGATAATGCATCATTTTTAATTTCTCTATTAATATCATGAGCAGCTTCTTCAAGGATAGATTTTACTTCTTCTTCTGATAGCCCTTTTTCTATTGTAATGCGGACTTCTTTTCTGGTAATATTACTGTAACTCAAATCTCTTATTGGACCAACACGTTTATATTTTTTAGTATTTAATTGTGGTTTACTATTCAGCAAATTCTCATTTTTTAATTTATCAATCCCCCCAGGAAACTGAAAAAAGGCAATATATCCAATGATAACAGTCCCAATAATTACTAGCAGGAATCGTTTAATTATTTGTTCAGTTTTGGGAGACATGGCATGCTCCTTCTTTTGTATAACGGTTGGCTCTGAGGTGCGGCCAACTGATGCCGTCCCGAAGCCACGTTAGATGTTAAACTGAACGCACTGTAATGTCCGCACTGTTTTTATTTTCATGGACGGTGGAAGCCGTCCTAAGCCGAACTGACAAATGAAAAAGAACCGTTGCGGCCGCATCCTTAGCAGCCTTGGGTTATACACGCTCTTTTTACTTTAATAACAAACACTTGGAAACTTTTGAAAAAGATGTTGATTGTACTTTTATAAAATAAGTACCTGAAGGTTGATCATTGGCATTCCAAACAAAATTATGAAATCCTGGATTTAATTGACCCTCAAATACTTTTTTAACTATTCTGCCACTTAAACTATAAATATATATTTTTAAATCTGTCTCTTTTGGTAAAGCAATTTTTATATTTGTTTGAGGATTGAAAGGATTAGGGAAGTTGGGAAACAATGCATATGATTTGGGAATCATATTTTGAGATAAAACAGAAGTTTGTTCGTTTACTATCAAATTAACTTTCAATGTATCAGATAGCTCACCATCTGTTGCGATAACAGAGAAAGATGTATCCATAGCTATGCTTGGTGAAGTGCCAAACAAGGTGCTATTTGTTTTTGATAACCAAGACGAATAATTTATAAAATCATAAGTGATCGTATTTCCGTCTAAATCAGTTGCAGAAGCCACATAAGTAATTTGTGTGTTTGTAAATGTATTGACAGTATCATCAGATGTTATTACTGGAGTGTGATTGATTACAAATAAATCAAACACACTTTCATCAGAAAGAGAAGGGGTACCTGCATCTGATACTGTAACTGTAAAATCAAAATTTCCGGATTTTGTCGGTTGGCCAGAAATCAAACCACTACTTATATTTAAATTCAAACCATCTGGTAATGAACCATTTGTAACCTGCCATGAATATGGAAGAATGCCGTTGGATGCACCAAGTTGTTTGGAGTAATAATTTTTGTATTTTGCTGAATCTAAATCTGATTGAATCAACTGTGGAGTAGTCGATTGAACAATATCTACAGTGACATTTTCAGACCAGTCAGTTTCAAGGGCGCTATTATCTTTTGATTTCGCTTTTATTATAAATTGTCCACCTGTTGCAAAAGCATGTTCAACTCCAGCATTGTAACCTGAATAAAAACTACCTTCCCAGTTCATTGTTGAACCATCACCATAGTCAAGTAATAAATCAGGCCAATTCCCATTTGGATCTATGACAAATAAATCAAATGATATATTTTCACGACTAGAACCAGAATAATTATTTTCAGTAAAGATTGGTTTATTGGGTGGAAGATTGCCTGAACCATTCAAAGAATACAATGAATAATTAAGATAATATTTTATTTCATCATAATTAGTTGGCAAATCAATATATGAATCAAAAACACCTGAACTATTTGGAGGAAGCGAGTCATTTTGGACATCTAAAAAAGTGTAATCATTACAAAGCATTTTATTATCTTTTAAAACACAAGCATAAATTTGGACATACTTCATTGAATAGTTATGATTATTGTTGACTACACCTTGCCATTTGTTATAGCTACCAGATGGCTGAACAACAACGGATTGCAAATTTAATATCTGATCCCATAAAATATCATCTTGGCCATTTTCAACATCATATTCAATCTGATATGCAACACTATCAAAATCAGCTTTATCGATATATGTTTCAATGAAAGAATATTTGTAAGGTGATATGCCTGTATATCCATAACTTTCGAAATCTATGTATGTATAATCAGTACCGATGAATGAGCCATTTGAATAAAGATTGTACCTTAATTTTACCCATTCTAAGTATTTTCTTTGTTTATTTTTCAATCTTGCGTGAACTTCATAATAATTTGTACTATATTCATAAACATAAAAATCTAATAGGTCAACATTATAATCAAGATAAATATTATTATCGAAATATACAGGATTGTCAAGATCGTTTGAATACATATTCAATTTTTTCTTTGTGCGGTAAATTTGGTCCTTAATTTCGATAACCTGGTTTGTCAGTGCTGATGATTTAGAAAGTCTTTTGGCATTATCGCTAAAAGAATTCAGGCGTTCATTTAAAACTTTCAACTCAATAATTAGTTCATCATTTGATTGCGAGTACAGAACGGACGTCAACACCAAGGAAATTAAAAAGATTGTTATTAATGAGTTACGATACATTGTCTGTCTCCTTTACGTGTATAACATTCAGTTTCTGCGGCGCGCGCGACCGGATCTGTCCGAATGCCGCGTTAAAGCAATATCCCGCGGGGCGCCCGCATGTC
>JAFGOZ010000727.1 GCA_016926235.1 Bacteroidales bacterium
TTAAATGTAACAGAAATTATCAAAATTAATAAAGTTTTTTATCATCAAAAGTAAACCCTGGTGTCTGGTCAATGTTCTTCCTTTTCTTCCTGTCGCTTGAGATACTTGTACTTGTAAACAGGTATGGAGAGGATAAAAATGATTATGAGAGGGTGATAGCACATCAGATTAATACCAGAATGGTGATGTTAGATAAGCTTTCGGAAAAGAAAGCTGGGTAGACATATTAAATGAGTATACCAAATTTAATAGGAAACATAAGATAGATAATTACGATATATTTTACGCTTATCTCAACTGAGTAGGTAATTAAGTATATTAACATAGGAATCCTACAAAACTTGAGGATTGTTTTTATTTATATACTTTATTTTCTATATTTTTGATATGTAAATAAAACTTACACAATGAGATATGTTGACAAACAACTAGGTCAAATATTTTTTGAAAGGTTATTTGAAATCCTTTCAAATGATAAGCTTTCTCCAAAGGAGAGAATACCTAAATACAGGACTTTACTTGATGACCTTTTCAAAGCATTGACCTCTGATTCAAACCAGCTTTTTAGTGATCTATTCTCCCGGTCAACCTATATTTTTAAGGAGTTTAATATTCCTCCTGATATAAAGGAGGCTACTCATTCTCTCAGAATTCTTGCTAATAAGGTTATTCATGAATCTGATTATAAAACATCCCAAAAGGATGACATAAGATGTGTATATCAAATTGCTAATGTCATACATAATTTTTCAAAGGTTATAATACCAAACGAAATAAGTGATTATTATAAAAATCATCTTAATGATTTAAGAAAAACTGTATTTAAAAAAAAGCAAAGATTACCATCCTATGATTTCTATGCTGTCATTGAAAGCATTTATATGCCACAGGGGAACCAGGAAGGTAAATTTTGCGTATTAGTGTGTAGTACAGATGAGCTTGGTATAATAAAGCTTAAGCTATGGAATAATAAAGATGAAAATGGTTTTGGAAGTAATCTGGCTGATTTTGGCATGATAGCAGAACCCTTTCAGACAATATATATAACCAAAGTAGAACAAAGTAAAAACACTTCAGAAGATTATTTTGCTACTAAGGAATCTTTGCTAATTCTGGAACCAGATTACCTTATTGATGCTAAAGAATTATCAGAATGTCGACAATATAGTTCAGAAGCAGTTACCAGGTATGAAGATAATCCACTGCTTTATTTATTAGGACGATTTACTAAGGGCAATATAACAGAAAATATTATGGTTGGAAACATTGCAGGTAGAATTCTGGATGATATTGTTACTGAACAAGACGGATATGAATATAAAAAAACATTTGAAACCATAATGCGGGAGAATTCTTTTGGAATGCTTTGTATGGCAAATGAAAAGGGATATTATGACAACACCAGTATTAAAAAAATATATATTGAAGCACAGGATCATGAAAAGCAGATTAAAGATACTATTGGTCCATTCTTTGATAAAAACCTGATTATGGAGCCTACTTTTATTTCAAACAAATATGGATTGCAAGGGAGATTGGATTTACTTATTGATTATGGCAAAGAGAATAACAGAAAGGATATAATTGAACTGAAATCATCAAGAAGATACCCTCAAGTCAATTTAGGCCTTTATCCTAACCATGAAGCCCAGACTTTATGTTACGACCTGTTGGTTTCATCTGTTTATCCAGACAGAGTTGGAGTAAGTTCGATTTTATATTCAAATGCTTCATCAGAAGAGAGACCATTAAGAAATGTTACCGGTGAAAGATACCTTTCAAAACAAGACCTCCTGATGCTTCGTAATAAAATTGTAGCAAATGAGATGAAGATGGCGAAGGGAGATTTTAAACCATTCTTTGATATTGTTACAGATTCGTTTGGCTCTTATCCAGTTTATCTTAAAGAACAAGTTGATGAACTTAGGTCTGTTATAAACAGTCTTGAACCACTCTTAAAAAAATATTTTCTGGGATTTCTTAAATTCATTTTTTATGAGCTCAAGGTT
This sequence comes from Bacteroidales bacterium, assembly GCA_016926235.1. Next base: position 2,010 of record JAFGOZ010000727.1, read on the forward strand.
GCAAAAATCGGTTCCAATAATCCATGGAACAGTACGAAAGGTTACTCGGAGATATGGAAAGCTTCGTGGCTTGAAAAAGTTGAAGATTCTGATGTACTGGTTAATATGAGAGTAAAAGAGATCTCTGATGATTTTCAAGTCACATTGGAATCAGACATAGATCTTTTTGCTAACAGAGAACAATTGAGTTCTTTCAGACCAGGTGATACAGCGATACTATATCCAACATATAATCAAAATGAATTGCATCCTCTTAAATCACAGATACTTAAATGCAGGGTATTGGAAGTCGCTTTCAATAATATTAAGGTTAGTCTTATTAACAAGCAAGTAAGTAAAGACTATCTTAAAATGGATACTTTTTGGGCATTAGACAGGGAATTCAGAGAATCTGGTTATAAACAACTACTTCAATTATTATATGAATTTTTAAAATCTGATGAACGGATTATTGATCTTATCCTCGGACGAGTTAAACCGAGATTTGTTAATTTACAGGAAATACCAAAGAATGGGATGGATCCTGTTCAACATGAGAACGTTAAAAGAGCTGTCGCTGCGGAAGATTATTACCTTATTCAAGGTCCTCCAGGTACTGGTAAAACCTCCAAAGTCCTTATTGAGATTGTCAGAAACTTAGTTGATTACAATCAATCAGTAATGATAGTCGCTTTTACAAACAGAGCAGTTGATGAAATTTGTGAGAAGCTTCTGCAACTCAGGCTCGATTTTGTAAGACTTGGCAGGGGGAAAAAGCAATATTACTGGTCGGAGATTTCATTAAAGCAAGGTCTTAAAGAATTGAGTGAGACAGTTACTAATGTTAAAGTCTTTGTTTCAACGATTTCAACATTTGCTAACAGTCTCGATATATTGAAATTCAAAGCCTTTGATACACTTATTATTGATGAAGCATCTCAGGTACTGGAACCTCAGGTAGTTGGAGTTCTAAAATATTTTGAAAGGTGGATATTTATTGGAGATGAAAATCAGCTACCAGCAGTAGTAATGCAAGATGATGATGATAGTCAATGCAATGATAAAGATCTGATGAAAATATCTCTTAATAATTTCAGAGAGTCTTTGTACTATAGACTAAAGAAGAATGCCATGAAAAACTCGTGGAACGATTGCTTTGGTAGTTTGAAGTTTCAGTACAGGATGCACACTGAGATAGCCAGATTCCCTAAAGAATTCTTTTACAACAATCAACTTGAGGAACTGGACGATTCGCAGAAGGCAAGTATGCCGGATTATAAAAAATACGAGGGGGAAAGCATCAATGAAATTATATCAACCTCACGAATGGTTTTTGTGCCCTCCAAAATTGACTCCAGATCAAAAGTAAATGCCGAGGAGGCGAATCTGGCCGCCAGGCTGATTAATCATATAGCAGAGATTTATGCTGACAAATTCAACCCGGAAGTTACAGTTGGAGTGATAACTCCCTTCAGAGCCCAAATTGCAACTATACGTAATCATCTTGATAAAAAATACAGGAATGTAACAATTGATACTGTTGAGAGATTTCAGGGAAGTGAGCGGGATATAATAATTCTTTCTCTTGCAGTAAAGAATCCTTTGCAATTGCGGACAATTCAGTCTTATAATGATAATGGTGTAGACCGAAAACTAAATGTTGCAATTACACGGGCTAAAGAGCAATTGATTATTTTAGGTTCTGAAGATGTTTTGAGGTATGATCCTATTTTTGAGGCACTTATTAATTTTATTAAAGATAATGGAGGTTATAAACTCAATCCATTAAAATCTGACCTGGTACTTACTAATTTGTTTTAATCATGTCACTTATAGAAAGATTGAACAGAGCTATTGATGTTGAATATGACTCAAAAAATGCGGAAATAGACTCCCAGCTTGAGCTCCCTCTTGAAGACAGAGTTTTAAAAGGAGATACTATTTCAGATATAACTGCAAACTTTGTGGATTCGAACTTTCAGGGAGGAAGTTCAGAGATAATTTTTAATTCTGTCAAGGTAACATGTCCTGATAATATTTCAAAATTCAGAGAAGGAAGCCCGGTTAAATTATCAGGATATGGTCATTCATTTGTTCTTGATGTTGTAGAAGATAATGATGAAAACATGACACTTCAGATTGGGTATGGAATAGGCTCTATTTCAAGAAATTATAATAATACCAAAGGATGGCAAATTGATAATGCCAAAGTAGATATAAGAGATATTGTGAAGCAATCTACTTATATTCTAGCAAACGATTCAACAAAACTCAATTCTTTGACAAATATTTTTGAAGGAAAAAGCCATCCCCAATTTGACGACGAAAAAAAAGATATAGCAAGACGATATATCGAAAATGCTAAACTTGATAAAACTCAAAAAGAAGCATATATATATGCTTATTCTGCCAAAAATTTTTATTTGGTACAAGGACCACCAGGATCTGGTAAAACATGGCTTTTAGCTCATCTGGCTGTCGAATTTGCTAAAGAAGGTAAAAAAGTACTAATCACCGCCTTTACACATACAGCAATTAATAATGCTCTTCAAAAAACCTCATCACTCTCAGGTTATCCTCATATAATCAAAGTAGGAAAAAAATACCAGACAGAGGGATTAAACAATGAAGGCTCCACAGCAAAGAATGTTACTGACTTTAGCAGGAGTGGTTATACAAATACAAGTAAGGGAATTATTGTTGGAGCAACTTGTTATGCTCCTTATACAAAAAAACTGAGTTTTATGGATTGGGATATAGTAATAATAGATGAGGCTGGACAGTTAACTATACCCCTGGCAATTGCTGCAATGGTTAAAGGAGAGAAATATATACTTATAGGTGATCATAAGCAATTACCTCCAATTGTTGCAGAAAATCATAAAGATATTGAATTTACCAAATCTATATTCGAGCATTTATTCAAATATAATGAAGGTATTATGCTGGATATAACTTACAGAATGAACAGGCACATAAATAAATTTCCAAGCAGACAATTTTATAATGATAAATTGAAGCCTCATACAAATAATGAAAACTGGATATTAAATATTGATAATCATTTTCAAAAGCATCAGGATATTTTAGATATAAATAAACCGGAAGTATTATTTTGTCATAATCATTATAGTAATCAGCCAAGATCAGAATTTGAGGCAAAATTGATATCGGAATTATTGGAAGAATATATCAATAACGGATTAAATGGAAGTGATATAGCAATAATAACACCATATAGAGCTCAGGTCCGACAAATTAGAAAATATATCTCTAAATTAAATGCTTATCAAAAAATAAAAAATGATCTGCTACTTGATACCGTCGAGCGAATGCAAGGACAGGAAAGGAATGTAATAATTTATTCTCTGGCTATTTCAGATCCAATAAAAGCAAAACAAAGATTAGATTTTGTTTTCAATCCAAACAGGTTTAATGTAGCTATTACACGTGCTAAAAAGAAAAGGATAGTTATTGGTGCACAAAGCATGTTTCATTTTGAAATAAACGATACTATAATTAAACCTCTGATTAAGAATTTTGAGGATTTTTACAGTATGTCAACAATACTTCATGAAAACCCGGATGTAAATGGATTATTTTAAAGATTTTCAGCAGTAATTCTTAATAAAACTATTTATATTACGCCATTATCCTTTCTATATCGGTGAAGCTTCCCTCCATGATAAACATAAAAACCTGGTGTGAATGAATCCTTATTGTAAGCAGCGATCAGCAATACCGGATTATGTGTATTAACTTTACTTGATTTTGCTATATCTTCAATAGATATAAAATCGGGAGGACTATATTGATTTGTGTTGTCTGGATGGCTATGCCAGTCTCCAACATACTCAATCTTCCCATCATATTTTTTATAAATAATCTTAAGCTTTTTATTCAAATCATTTGGATCTGGCTCAAATTTATATGGAGAATTTACATAGTTATCGGGGCAAATAATGTTTGAAATAACAACTTCCTTATAATTATTTAGGTAGCTACCTGTTAAAATACCGCCAAATTCATTTGGATAATGTAACCGTGACAGGGTTTCAATATTTTTAAAACAATCGCTCTCTATTATTAGGCGAAGATTTAATGAGGGCTGATTATAATGAATATCTTCTGAGCTGGCAATAATGTTATTTAAATAATATGAATAAAAAGATTTTGGTTGTATATTAGAATCATAATATGCATTAATGTTTTTAATCGAATGGTTGAGTAATTGGTTAATATCAAAATACGATGCCTCGAATGTAGGATGCCAGCATCCTGTGCCTTCTCTGAATTCAGCAGCCCTGTAACCGCCAAAAGAATACAGCATTTGATTACGTCTTTCAATCATGTTTTTATTGTCCTTGTTGCAGATACAAATTAATTCACATGCTTTATCAGAGATTGACAGATAAAATACTGTATTTTCCAGTGAAAAATCAGTCAGCATCTGAATTATTTCATTATTTGCAGAACAATCAAAAATAATATCATATTTACTTATCTTTTTTAAAATTTCTCTTCCGTCTTGAGTATTTATATTTTGTGGACGTAGATTATCAAACAACTCTACTTCAATATATGGAGATATATCAAAAAGTTTGTTTTTTAGCGACTCAGTCTTTATAAGTCCTACATCACAAAAACTGTAAGTACTTCTGCATATGTTTCCTGGTTCGACCAGATCGACATCAGCCAGATCTATTTTTCGTGCGCCACCTCTAGTTAATATTTCAGCAAGAGAGCTTCCAATTGCACCAATTCCGATAATAAGAATTCTTTTTTTGGCAAGTGTCTGGTTAATGCTCCCCCTGCCAAAAAACCTGTCATAAGAAATATTTTGTGTGGAATCCCATAATATTGGTCTGTCGTAATGATTAATAAGCTGTTTTGAATATCGGATATTTCTTGGAAAGTCTTCTCTTGGAAGCAATACAAGGTCCCAATGAACCTGCGATGAATTACTTCTTGGTATTTTATACCCAATGGCAAACATTATATATTGCTTAAATCCAGTGGGCATAATTTTATAGTTTGCCAGCCTTTTACAAAAATCACTGAAATATTTAGTAAAAGTATCAGGGAAAAGTGTGACAAGATCTTTCCATTGTGTATATCTCAATTTCCTGGTTTTAACCGGTTCTTTGTTAATAAAAATCCAACAACCTGTATATGTTTCTTTATTTATATATTCTGTCGACCAGGAATAGGTTTTATTCCCAAGATTCTGGGCTAAAACAGTGATTCTTGTAATTTGATTCTTCTGATCCTTGAAATAGTTTAGTACAGAATATTTGAATTCACCAAAGGGGACTTGAAAACGGTTTTTATCAAAATCATTTTCTTCAAAAAGCAGAGTTACCAGTCCCTGGGAATCATATGCCGAATACTCATAATGTTCATCTTCATAATCGTTTTCTACATATTTTGAAATATAATTCAAGAGTTTTTCGACTTCAAGATTGATCCTCGTATATATATGATTAACAAATTCTGTATTAAGGCAAATTGAACCGTCAAAATTCTGATGTGGATAACCTTCAAAGTCTTGTGTGATAAATTTAATGGAATTTAGAGGATATGACTCGGGAATATGAACCTGGAAAGTCAAATTAGCCTTGTTTGAATCTATCTTAATTTCACCCTCATAATTATGTGATTCATGATTGAATTGAAAATTCTTTGACTTATGTATCTTCTTGATATTATCGAAATAGTCGTTATAAAAAGATAAATCATTACTATTCATAATTTACCATATGAAGTTGGCGGTACTCTAGTTACTTTAACATCTTCCTTTGGTTTATACTGTGCTTCTTTTTCTTTTTGTTGTTGTTCAGCCAAGATCCTCTCTTTTTCCTCTTTTTCTCTTTTTGCCGCTTCTTCAGCTTTCTTTTTTGCTATTTCCTCTTTTTCTATTTGCTTTTCTTTAATTTCAATCTCTTTCCTGTATCTAGCCTCTTGCTCTTTAATGGTTGCTTGTGCCCGACGATATGCCTCAAGAACAACAGGAGTAAGAACTTCTTTACTCTCCTTTTCAATTGTTTGTAGTTCAGCTTTTTTACTTACTGGATCTTCAATATCTTGAAAGAAGTCTACACTTTCTTCAAGGCAATCCTCAAAATCAGCAATCTTTTTATCTACTGGTACAATATCCAGTGCTTCTTTATTTGTCGTAGCATTAATTGACCAGTTATAACTTCCTGATTTTGCGATACTATCATCGATAATATAGAACTTGTAATGCATAAAGTTACCCTGTTCAGATTCCTCGCTTCCAACTTTATTTACAAGTGCACCAAGCTCTATCAATTCCCTGAATAATTCAAATCGAATAATGTTTAGTTCATTACAGGATAAAATTACCTTTACATCAATTCCTCGTTTCTTTGACTGAATGAGTTCATTTATTAGTACGATATCTGTAAGCCAGGATACTGCTACTTTTATGGACTTCGATGCTGACTGCAGATCTTTTAGGATTTCATCTTGAATATTGTTCATCGCTATCAATACTTTACTGTTGAATATTTTAAATTTCTAATTTAGTAAATAAAGTTAGTTATTTATTGTTAATTCTCAGTTGATTAACAATATTATTTTAGCAACTTTCCTTGGTTAATTTTGGAATAATATGAATTATTTTATGTCGTTATTTTGTGATCCAAAATCTGCCCAATCTTTATATATACTTATAGAAATTAGATATTTTATAGCATTCTCAGGATTTCTGAAAGATTTTCTTCTGAGTTCCCCGTTAGGATCTGCAAATGAATAGTCATTCCATACGTCCCATATTGAATATTTAGGACCGTCTTTTTCAACTCTTTCCCAATACCCCCAGTAACCTTCATATATATCTTCTATACTCCATTTGCGGATATAAAAACTTTTTGACATAAATTCAGTATCACTATGCAGAGAATAATTAAAAATATCATATTCGTTTCCTGCCGAAGTAACATGTGTTCTCTTATACATTTTCTTGATAATAATTAAACTATCTACAACTTTAGCACTTTTAAAGTCTTTGTATTCTTTAAAGAGAAATGGTTTCAGAGATATAACTGCCTGATATATAGGTTTCCGTTCCATTGATTTCTGGCTTTTTGATATTTATCTTGCTTACGCTGCCCATTTACCTCCGGTTTCTGATAATCTTTGCAGATGATCAACAATAATTTTACATGTGTTTTCAAAAATACCTTGTAAATAGCTATTTGGCAGATTTTGATTAAGGTTGTCTCTGACAAAGGACATTACTGTTAGACGAGATACTTCATCCCTGTACCAGTCAGCAACAAAAAGTTGCTCTTTTACTTCTTTAAGTTTCTTTAGCAGATCTCGTGCAGCTAGTTTTACCAGCTGTTCGTCTTTCCTTGTGAGATTTTTATTTGTTTTCCTTAGCAAATCAAATATCTCAAGTTCATCAGGTTCAAGGTTTTCTCTTATATGCCGCTCTTCCTCCGTCTTTAGCTTCTTTGAAAATTCTACAAGTTCCTCAAAATAATTTTCAACGGATAATGATCCTGAATTATATTCATCAATAATTCTCTCAAGCTTTTCAGCAAAATCTGTTCTGGTGATGTTATCGCTAATCAGTTTTTGAAGTTTGTCTTCGATAAACATTTTCAGGTCCTCTATTTCTATGTGCTTATAATCTGCTTTTTTGAACTTCTCCCTTAATTTATCGAAATCAAATTTACTTATATCTACTGTCCTGCTTTTCGAGATAGTAAATGTTTCATCGACAGTGCTGATTGACTGGTCTATTATTTCTGCGTATTTTGCCCTTGCAGATTCAAGATCGCCAGTAAATTTTTTGCGATCAACTATTTTTCTCAAATACCTGATTACATCAAGAATTTCAAATTCTTCTTTTCGTTCATATATGTCTGGTTTACAGGCTTCATAAAGACTCTCAACGGTATTTGAATAGACAAAGAAATTTTTTTTGTGATCCTCTGATGATAATATTTTATCGGCATAACTTTCAAACCGGGCAATGTTTTTGAACGTATCAGGAATTTCAAGTATTTCTTTGAGATTTATCTCAATAGGATAACAATAATCTTCAGCTTCTTTTATTGCAGCATGTAAAAGCTCAAATAACTTTTCTTTCTCTTCTACAGGTAAATTACCAGGTTTGAGTTCTTCTTCATCTATTTCTTCTTCAATAGTTGCATAATCAGCCAATGCCTTCTTAAGATTTCTGAAAACTCCGTAGTAATCAATTATTCTTCCGCATTTTTTCCCTGCTGAGACCCTGTTCACTCTTGCTATTGTTTGCATAAGGGTATGACCGATCATCGGCTTGTCAAGGTACATATCGCTGAGTGTCTCTGAATCAAATCCTGTGAGCCACATTGCACACACAAATACCAGCTGAAACGGATCAGATGGTATTTCCTGAAAACGGAATTCCAGATCATGCCCATTTTCATCAACATGCTGCATCTTCTTTATGTGAGGAGTTATGTTAAATCCTTTAGCTTCAAATGCTTTCTTTTCATCATCCGTATTATCATGGCTGATAACAACTGCCATTTCAACCCAATTCATATAATCTATGAGTTGATCAAGTTCTTCTTTCTCATCTTCGTTCTTTGAAAACTTTCTTTTCTTTCTTAGCTCAATTATTTCTTCTTTCCAATATTGTTGGACCAGATCATACATTTTGACAGTTGTAAATTTGTCAATGGATACAACCATCCCACGACCTTTGTATCCTCTTCGTGTAAAGTGCTTCACAACATCTTTTGCTATTTTCCTAAGGCGGTCTTCATTCCGGATTACTGATAGTTCACTTGCAAATTCCCTTTCAAGTCTTCCTGCCTGTGATTCTGAAAGCTCTTCTTCATCAATTACCTCAGCCAGCTCAGTATTAAGGTCATCATTAATCATTTGTACCTCGGGAACTCTTTTGTCGTAAAAAAGAGGTACGGTTGATCCGTCTTCATAAGAATGTCTGAAATTATATTCACTTACATAATCACCGAAAAAACGATTAGTAAGTCTTTTACTACCCAGGAGTGGTGTTCCCGTAAAAGCAATATATTGTGCATTTGGTATTGCAATACGCATATTTTCAGCCAGATCCTTGTATTGGGTGCGGTGCGCTTCATCAACAAGCGCAACAATATCTGGACGATCTGAAAGCAATGGATATTTCTTACCTTTTGGATAACGGAATTTATGGATCAGGGAGAAGACGTACCGCTTGTTACCTGAAAGATATTCTCTAAGTTGCTTGCCACTCTTAGGCCTCACTTCCTCTTTTTCACCAACTGCTCCCATATTCAGGAAATTACGGTAAATCTGTCCATCCAGATTATCACGATCAGTAACAATGAAAAAAGTGAAATCCCCATTAAACTTCCTGAATACTTTTTGTGCAAACATGATCATGGAAAAGCTCTTACCCGAACCCTGGGTATGCCAGAATACCCCAAGTTTGCCATCCTTAGCTTCACGATTATGGAAACTTTCTATTGTCTTGTTTACACCAATATATTGATGATTTTTTGCTATAATCTTAAATGCACTTTTAACATGATAAAGAATAAAATTTTCTATATAATCGAGTAGTGTTTCTTTCTTGAGCAAGCCCCGGAGTGCATATTCCAGACTTACATTATATTTTTTAATTCTTTCGCGATCAATTTCTTTTGATTCATCTTCCCGGAGCCATTCGAAGAATTTTTCATAGTCAGCCTGAAACGCTCCCAGTTTTGTTTCAACAGCGTTGCTTAGAATTGTTATTGCATTGTATACAAAAAGCTGTGGAATCTCTTCCAGATAAATTTTAAGGTTATGGTCATATGCCGACTTGACTTCAATATTTGAATTCTTAAGTTCAATGAAAACCAGAGGTATACCATTGATATAAATAAGTAAATCTGGTCTTCTGAACTTGGGCATTCCCTTTATCCAGAGCTGAGAAACAACCAGAAATTCGTTTTTATCAGGATTATTAAAATCAATATATTGAATTTTAACAGGTTCTTCGCGGCCTTTTTTATTGATGATCTTTGCAGTATATTTCTCTCTTATAAGTTCATATACTTCTTTGTTGGCCGACATCAGGCTCATTCCTGAACGTCCTTTTACAAGTTCATTTATAGCCTGATCAATGGCAGCATCAGGTGCCTTCCTATTGATTCTTACCATAGCACTACGAAGATGATCAGCAAGAACTACTTCTTCCTTGCCCGATCTGTTACTGCCATCGTTCAGATTTTTCTCATCCTTGGTGAGACAACAAATATGACCATCATAGTGAAGCTCTTCCAGAAACATCTGGATTGCTCTTTTTTCAATATCGTCTTCACTTATATAGTTAGCCATTTTATCTTAATGAATAGTGATGCAATGAGTATCTGTCAGTTGGATCTTCTGTGGTAATCTCATTTGTTATAATAATATTAATTATACGCCTAATTTTGTCGGGATTAATTCCATTGCGTTCATGTGTTGTTATTACATTTTCAAACACTCCGGCTTCTTCATAACTTTTCCGTTTTACATTATGCCATGTCCACTCATAATTTTTATTGCCTAACCTGCCTAAATGTTCCCAATACCAAATACCAGATTTGGTATATAATGTAAAATCAGTTTTCATCGGAAGTTGTTTTTCCTTAATCATAGGTTTCAATTCATATTCAAATGTAAGATTTTCTTCACCAACTTCTTTTTGTACTTCTTTTAATGCCTGATAAATAAGAAGTTCAACACGTGATTCAATGAATTTACCGTCAACTTCAAGTGCATAATACCGGAAAGGTTTATCAAGCATCAGTGTTGTTTTTCTCGATTCCGAATAAGATCTGTTGCGTGCCTTCTCAAAAACAGACTTCTCAAATGGTTCATTTTCTCCTCCCTGGACAAATATGCTTATGGAGTTCTTGCTGCGAGTCAATGCAGTATAGATAAGCTCACGAGAAAGTAATCCTGGTTTCTTTGGCAGTATAAAAAAGGTATGGTCAAATCCACTGCCCTGAGCTTTGTGAACAGTAATAGCGTAGGCAAGTTCAAAGAATTCACGCTCACTTGTTCTTATACCATCCTCTCCATTTGCTGCCAATGGCTCTTCCAGTTCCTGAAAATAAAAATATGTCTGACCATCATTCCGGACAAGGCCTATAGAACCGTTTGAAAGTAACAGAATGTTGGAATCATAGTAATTCTTTGTACGAATGATCTTATCTGACTGTTTGAAGAGGTCATTAATAAGTTCAAGATCTAAATCGTTCTTGTATAATTTCTGTATATAATCATTAACCCTTCCTGTACCGAAATACTCTGACCTATATGGGGTAATGATCTGATATTTGTCAAGTTCAAATAATCCGTTTTTGGGGATTGAACCATCAGGATTTAGTTTGAAGATTTTATTTAAACGCTCTTTTTTATTGCCATTAATATTATGTTGTGAACATAAGAAATCAAACTCATCATCCAGTTTCTCAAATAGCTTATTCTCTGAGTTCCAATAATGGATACGGAATCCTTTAGATATCTCAACATCTCTTGATATTATTTTACTGGCAAGCTCATGGCTTATCTCACCTCCGGAAATAAATGCCTCGCTAAATTCAATTATTTTGCTTTCTGCAAGTTCCTGCCTGCAATTTACCTGTAGCTCAACATAGTTCTTAGTGTATTCAGGATGAGTTTTAAGATAATATAGGACATCAATAATTACTTTACCGTATCCGATAGCCGGAAGCTGATTCGGATCTCCAACCAGAATAAGTCTTTTAAAAGCAGGCAGATCAAAATTAAAAATCTGAAACAGGTTTTTCAATTTGATAAGTTCTACCATCGACATTTCATCAATAATAAGGTTATTTACGGCATATAAATCAGATTTGGTTATTTTGCCGTTTTTAACATCGGTCATCACCTTGTCGATAGTAAATGCCTTGATGTTCCTGAAATGAGTATCTGTTTTAAGCCTCAGGGCAGCTTTACCAGTTGGGGTAAGCAACATACACTTCTCTCCATTCTCCTGCCAGAATGAGACAAGGTTAAGAAGTTCATGAGATTTTCCGCTTCCGGGTGATCCAGCCAGTATAAAGAATTTTTGATTGCATATCTCATTATACAGATGTGTTCTCTCCTGCCTGAAGAGCTCCTCATCGAAGCTTTGGCCTATCTTCTCTGTCAAGGATTTGCAGCTTTCACTTATATAGGTATTAAGATCCGGAAAATCATTATTCAGTGACTCCTCTCTTATTAGCTTGTCAACCACTTTCTTTATCTCTCCTTCTGCATTGAATATTTCGTACAGATAATAATATTTAGTGTCGTTTTCTGAGATAACTTTAATTTTTGTTTCGTCCTCTTCAAAATGAATAATATATTCGCTGTCCAGTCTTTCAAAAAAACTATCTGGTATATGGTATTCAGCGTTAATATTGTAAAACAGGGGATAGGATTTTACAGCATCCTGAACCTCCCCTGCACTCGCAAAGCAATGACCTGTATTTTCAAGAGTCCTGAGGTATCTCATTGTAACCGCTCTCAGTCTTCTTTTATCATTGGGGCTAATCGAACGCTGCAAATCAGTTCTTTCAATATCGAATCGTGAATCAGGAAAATAGGCTATATCTATCTTAAAAAGGTCAATATCACCATCCATATCCTCGCCTGATACTGGGTCGAGCAGACTTTCATAGGATTCATAATCTTCAAAAAGCAGATATGGATTATCGCAGATAGCCGATAAAGAGTGACTTTGACGTTCATCATCAATTGTTTTGCGCCAATCACCAGACAGTTTAAGTTTACCAGATAATATTCGTTTATATTGAAATGGCTTAAGATTCAGCATGCATAAATGGAGGAATTGTTCTCTGCTTAGACCATAATTATCTGTGTACTTTTCTTTTATATCTTTTATTAATGAAGAATATCTTCTATAGCGTTTATCCCTCTCTGGTCTTTCTATTATCTCCATGAATTTTTCCTGATACTCATCCTTCTCATTTTGCTTCAGCTCCGTGATTAATTCTTCAAGTGGAAACTCCGGTCTATCCCAGTTAAGGAGTTGTCTGCAAATAGAAGAAAATCCGGGAAAGTAAGTTCTTTTGTTCCAGCAATGTTTCAGTAATCTATCGATGGAATCTATATTAGCTGCCATCTCTTCCGGAGGAACTATCCCATCATCCTTACAGTCAATAAGGGTCTTCCTGATTTTGCTTAGAATAAATATTGCTTCATCATCGTCAATGTCCATGGCGACATATTTGAAGCAATGGTTCAGCTCAGGTTCTGAAATTGCCACTGTAATTTTTTGAAGAATCTTGTCCCTGGTCTCTTCATCATATTTATTTTTTTCAACGTGTTCAAAATATTCCTTATACGGAAGTCGCACAAGAAGCTCAGAATCCTGAAATGAATAACGTAAAGCCCAGTTCATCGAGGGAAAGTTCCTGTATTTAGCCCTTCCACGGCGCTTTTCCTCGATTATCTCCTGAGGTCCGAAATAGTTATATTCACCCTTATTTGTTATGAGTCCACAACCGACAACAAGGTATTGCTGATCCTCTTCGGTTAAAGGATTACTGTACTTGCAGTAAATGAATCCTATTGAAGCTCCTTCTGCTATTTTTGACTGAAATTTCGGAATACGTACATTCTCAAGGTTCCCGGGATAAGCCCCATCTAATCTTACCTGTTCCTTTGTACGTGTGAAGGAGACTGCAAAAGGCCAGCTGAAAAGAGAATATGCGGGAAGATCCTCCTTAATATGATCAAGCCGGGGTTCTGCAGGATTATCATGTTCAGCAGTTATGGTATCTTCCCCGAAAATATTTATCCCCCAAAAACAAGGGGGGAGATATTTCTCTGAAACTGGTTGTCCATGATAATCAAGCTCTTTCTGATAATTTTTCTCCTTTCTTTTTCGCAGTCGTTCCGAAAGCAGTGAATTAAAACCGCTGCAGTAATGATTTTTTTCGGGATGATTACATAAAGTACCATTCCATCCATTATCATGCCAGGCAACTCGGAATGTAAAGTGCTTTGAATTTGTATTTTTGTTATCATTTTTGAGCGCTTGTTCAGTTTGACTACCTGATACCTCTGCCTGCCGGATTCTGTCAATTTTATCAATTATTGAAAGTCCCCATCGAATATCTTTGTCTGAATGTCTTTTTGACTGACCTGCCTGTCTTGACATCCTCATTAGACAACCTCGCTCGTCATAGTTAAACAACCGTCTAAATTCCTCCCGTTCAGTGAATAAAATATAATCTTCCCACTCGTGCTGAGAAATGCTTTCGTATTGTGCACGCATTATATCAATATCGGTGGGATCACTCAGATCATATTCAGTTGGCATAATATTATTTTTAAGTATCTGGCATTTTTTCAATATCCTTCACCCTCAGCTTCCCGCTGATCAGTCTGGGTAACAATAGGTCGCGGGTCTGCCTAAGGTTGTTATTTGAGCTAATCAAAATATTTATTAATTCCCTTAACAGAGTAATCTTGGTTGTAAAATCCCTTATCAGCTTTTCTGGAGGCAAATTAATCCAAACGCTTGTCATTGTTTTGGCATTTATTGTAGCTCGCGTTGATCCAGAACTTGTTCCCGCAAAATAACCTTGAAGTGATGGATTAGATAACGTGTAAAAGAGAAAATAATGAAGTTCATTAAATTCATTTTTCAATTTTAATTTAATCAAATATGAAGCAAATACTGATGAAATATCCTTTTCAATAATCGCTATTTTCCCTGGATCAGCCATTCTAGCCATTACAATATCAAATCTATTAAGTCTATACTTACTAAGGTTAATCTCGTTGATTACACAATTAGGGACTTCTTCCCAGGTAATGTAACTTCTTTTATTAATGTCAGTAACTCTTAAAAAGTTTGGAAAATCATCATTAATAATTGCACTCTCAGTATAACCATATTGTGGAGTTACAATATCAGATAACCGTTTTTTATTCCATCCCTTCGGCACCCCCTTTTCAAACTCAGCATTCTCGTAACCAGGGAACCTCATTCTTACAAACCACTCCCTGTAAATCTGTTCTGCCATCTGCTCAAGGATGGCTATCCGTTTGTTATTGTTTTCAATAAGGTCGTCGTAGGCGGAGAGGATGGAGGCAATGCTTTTCTGTTCCGAAATTGGTGGTAGACGTAAATTTAAAGTTTTGACTTTGTAGATTCCAAGCTTAGCTTGAGCAGCTCCAGCTGATAGCAATTCACAATAGCTTTTATATGTACCAGTTGAAAGGAGATAATTTAAGAATTGGGGATATACATTTCGTGAGAATGAGGTAAGTCTTAACGCATTTTCAGTTAGATTGGCATTATTTAATTCTTCCGTTACGATCCCAACATCACCAATATTTGCAACAATTGTTAAACAAACATCATCTTTTTTTACAATATACTTTGATATAAGATTATGAGTGGAATCCGAAATATACTCTAAGTTTTGAGTGGAAATTCTTCCATCTTTTATATCACGAGCCTTAATGTATGGATGGTTGGTTTTCTCTATCATTAGGTTATGACCAATTGGAAGACGCTTGCCTCCCTTGATAGCACACAAATCACCAAGTCTAAAATTTTGCCAATCAGCCATTCTGAAATTGTTTTAGCATTTTATTGATTTGTTCTTCAAGGTTTCTTGAATCACTTGATAATTGATTAAATTGATCTATTCCTTTTTTAATCATTTCTTCAAACTCATCTGCTGTCAATCCATCTTCTTCAATTATAACTCCAACATATCTGCCCGGGTTAAGAGAGTAATCCTGCTCTTCAATATCTTTAATATTAGTCAGCTTGCATAATCCTGTCACATCTTCATATTCAGCTTTAGGGAACCGCTCCTGCAGCCATTCTGCCATTTTCAGGAGATAAACAGGAGATTTTTCTTCCTCTTCATAGTTATTGTTCTTAACCTGGCTGCTGTACTCATTAAGCCTGTCGAGGATAAGCCGAATTTCCTTCGGTTTGTTAAGCTCCTTCCATTCTTTATCGTCTTTGTTCCTCAGGTGATCTTCTGCAAGCTTAAAGAGCCTCTCATATTCACGATAATCCTTTTCCAGCTCTTTTTTCAGATGCAGGTAATTGTGCAGCATTTCTATGCTTATTTTAAGGAGCTCACGTTGCAACCTGTTGGCCTCCTCGACTTTATCAGCTTTATTTTTGTCTGTTAGGCTATTATGAAAACCAAGCCAGGTTTCTATCCTTTCGATAACCGGCTTGATGTTTATAACTTTCAGCGATTCCAGCTTTGTGAAAAAGCTCTCTTTCTCAATTATTTCCGCAACTCCGTTTTCAGTTTTCCTGTTTCTTGTCCATTCAAGAAATGCGGAGATCTGCTTTTCCAGTTCCGATGATGCTGATTCGAGGAGCTGTTTCAGAACCGGCATCCTATCTGCCGCACCTTCGTAATGCGATTTCACAAGCTCAATAAAGAATTTCCTGTCGCCTTTTCTGAGATGCTGGATTGCAGCAATGTTCTGAAGCTGTTCGAATGTGAATTCCCTATGCGCCCTGTCAACCTGGTGGTAAACATTCCGGGCATCTACAAAGAGTATTTCTATTTTATCTTTCTCTGGTTCAAAATCTTCAATTGATTTCGATTTATCAAAAAACCAGAGAGTGGCAGGGAGAGTAACAGTACTGAACATATTTCCTGGCAGGGTAAGCATGCCGTTAATTAATCCCTTTCTTACCAGAGTCTTCCTTATGTCATATTCAGAATGACCTGCATCGGAAGCAGAGTTGGCCATAACAAGAGCTGCCCGGCCTTTTTCATTCAGAGATGTAGCAAAAAGGCTTATCCAAAGATAGTTCCCATTTGGGATATTAATTACACCACCCTTTTTTGTCTTGCTTTTTGATTTTGGTAGCCCGTACTCGGTAAATCGCCTGTCCTTTTTAACAGTATCCTCATTAACCTCCTTAACGTTAAAAGGCGGATTAGCCATTACAAAGTCGAATTTTCCAAAACTGTCGTAAAGGTCCTCAGAATAACTGTCACCTTGTTTAATCTCACCCCTAAGTCCGTTTATTGCCAGATTCATTTTAGCAAGTTTTACTGTCCCGAGGGTTTTTTCCTGTCCATATACTGAAATGGGAGAAACAGAACCTTTCTGGAGATGATGACGTAATATGAAGTTATTGCTCTGTACAAACATACCCCCAGAACCGCAGGCAGGATCAAATATTTTACCATGATAAGGTTCTATATATTCAACCATAAGGCTTACAACCGATGTGGGTGTAAAGAATTCGCCACCCTTCTGTGCCTCTTCGAGTCCGAATTTTTCAAGGAAGAATTCATATATTTTTCCGAGCAGGTCACCTGTTGTATCTTCAGGTATTGTGGAAAATATTTTCAGCAATTGTTTGAGAAGAGTTTGTCCTTTCCTCGTTATGTCATAGAATTCATCTTTTGGGAGAGTATCTTTAAGAGAGATAACATGCTTTTCAATACCCTTCATGGCTTCAATAACAGCTTTATCAATCTCTTTATCAGCAGAAAGCTCCTTTAGAAAATCATAACGTGCATAATCAGGTAAATAGATTCCGCATTTTTCAATTGCTATTTTATCAATTGATTGTTCAATCCGTGTCCCTTTATTTTTATTGAATTCTGAAATTATTTCTTTTTCATACTTACTGTATTTAATATCTGCGAACTTTAAAAAGATAATTCCCAGGACAGGCGTTGAATAATCGTTTGATTTGAGATCAGAGTCGGCCCTGAGCTTGTTTGCCGCCAGCCAGAGGTCGTTTTTAAGTTTTTTGAATTCTTTGTTTGTCATTGGTAGCTTTAAGGAGAGTTATGTGCTAAATTAAAGAACTATTGCATTGTATGCTTAATAAAATGTTTATACCAAATAATGAATTCCAACAACTGGTATACTATTGCTTTAATGAGATACCTGCTTCTAAATTCATTATAATGATGAGACCTTGCCTGGGTAACTGCTGTAAGTGAGTAAAGAATCGTACCAAGATGTTCTGGAAGAACAGGATCAATTGATTTACATACTTCCTTTTGGGTCTTCTGATCAATGTAGGCTGTTCCTCTGGCAAGACGCATTTGGCACCAGGTAAGGTTTACCCTGTTTCGTTCATAATTCAGTGCTGCAAATGGAATTATCTCATTTTTGGATTTATGCAGCTGCTTATAAACAGCTTCAAGAATCTGCCGAACGGGATTAAATAAAAATTCTTCAATATTCTTTTCCGGAGGATTTTCAAAAATCTGTAAAATTGTAATCAGTGTTTTTTCAGTGTTAGAATCAAGGTATCCTGCTCTGAATGTTTCAAAAACATCAGGGAAGTCCTTCTTAATTTTTGTCTCAGGCATTTTTTCTATTTCATCTAACAACCAATCAAGCATTTTGTCTCGGTCACTGAACTTGTCAAAAACCATAATTTCCATTTGTTCAAGGTTTTCCCTGAAACCTGCACTAAATCCTGTGTTTACACAAACAGGTACAGGACTCCCTTTTTTCTGGATATGTTCCTTAACCCAGTTAACAGCATAGAATATTCCACTGTCCTTCGTTTCTTTATCTGACTCTGCTATTTTATTTTTATAACAGCGAGCATCCAATATTACTCCTGAGAAAGAATCTGGTTCCGATTCAATAAATTTAAATCCTTCATCATAATTTGTAAAATAACGGATCTCCAGATCCTTGAGTTTTGCATTCCTCTGCAGAGTCTGACAGTATTCTACTTCATCATCGATTAAAATTATCACTGACATTGATTTCATTGATTTAAAGGGAGACATATTTCAAAATTTACAGAATATCTTGAGTGAGTTAATTCGTCCTTTTCAGGGATTCTTATTTCACCTCCTGCAATATCAAGTATTTTTCCTATTACTGCACCTCCGATGCCTGTTCCCCCGGATTCTCCTGATTTTTCTCCAAACTTAAGAAGAGTATCAATTGAAAAGTCTTCAGGCAGGGGATATCCATTATTACTGATAATTATTCTGACTTTTGAACTTTTATAATCCACAGTGGTCAGAAACCTGATCTCATAAATCATAGTATCGTCCACGAATCCATGATCAATTGCATTCTGAATAAAATTTACGAAGAGCTCTTTCAATAAGAATGAGTTCAAAGACACAATAACTTCTTTTCTTGTTTCGGGCTTACATTCAACTTTAATATTGACTGACTGATAGTTTTTATATAAAGGTTTAATCTTGTTTTCAAGAAATTCATAAATATTGATAGATTCTTTAACATTTTCGTTATTTATAACTCTTATATAATTCTCTGTTTTAAGTAATGTTTCTTTTGAATCATTAATCATGGTGCCCATACGGCTGATGATCTGCATAATTGATTCTTCAGTAAACTCACTAAATGGTTTGTGGACTGATATTTCTGGTTTTTTAAGCTTATCTAAAGTCTGGATAAGGAAATCTATATCATTACTAAGCACAGATAGTTTTTGAGAAAGATTGTGCTTTATAGTTGAGATCAGATCCAGTTGCGTTTGTTTTCCGATAAGTTTTTCTCTTTTTAACCGAAGTTCAGTCTCAAGTTCTCCCAGGTAATTTTCTTTCTGTTCCCTGACCTTTATTTCCTGGTCTTGTTTCATTTCGGGGAGCCTGATAGATAATGTTAAAAAGTCACTTCGGGAGAAGTTGGTAATACCTGAATATTTTCTTATTCCCTGGAGTTGATCAGTAAAGAATTTTGATTTCAATTCATAAATCAGGTATTCTGGAATTATTTTATTACTATCAATCCGAAAAGCCAATATATTTGGATTAAGTACAATAGGATTTCCGGTATATTCAAAATATTGTGGTTTTAGTTTATCCCCAACCCGGCTTATAAGCAGGACAGAATCTGAAATAAGCGTACCTTTGCTATTTACAGGACCAGTTAATTCACCATTGCTGATATTAAGGTATGGGGTTTCGATGGAATCAATTAAAGACCCAACTTTAAAAAATGGAAGAGCAGGTTCATTTTTAATCCATTTATAATTCTTTCCTTTATAATCTTCAATAACATTTTTTAATCTTACGAGCGATTCACCTGTTCTTAATGGAATATACAGTACATTAACAAGGTATTTCGCAGGCATTATGGAGAAATTTTCTTCAGATATCCGTTTTGAATCAGCTATTGTTGTTTTTTCCGGCAGCACAGTCCAATTGTGAAAAACACTTTTTAGTCTGCCTGAAACCTCTTTATCATTGATAAGATCTGCCAGGTCAATAAAAAATGTTTTATTCCTTTTTTGGGCTGTTTTGCTTTTTGTCAGCACAATTATTGCGGAACGACAGTTTGAAAAAGGTTTATAAAATCCAGGTGGTATAGCAATCACAGTATCCAGGAAGTCATTTTTAATGAGCTTTTCCCTTATTTTAACTGTAGCCGGTGCATAAAGAAAATTAAACGAAGTATTCAAAATTGCGATACCATTATTGTTTAACCTTTTTATAGCATCTTCTATAAATAGAGATTCTGTATAAATTTCTGTTCTGGATCCGGGTTTACCCTGGTCCGGACTTTTTGTAATTCTTTTTATTTCCCACGGAAGATCGGATACAATTAAATCTACTGAGCCAGGTTTTATGAATTCCGATTTTAGTGAGTCATTATTTGAAAAAAATGTTTTATCTGAACTGTTAGACAATATATTCATCCTTAGCAGAGAGTAGATCCCCTTATTCTTCTCCTGACAATATATTTCTTTTGGTGAGGTTGCCCGGCAGATGTCAGCAATCAGACTTCCTGTGCCAGCAGCCGGATCATAAATTTTTTTAAAACTAAGGGTGGTGACAAGAGTTGTTAGAATAGTCCTTATATCAGCAGGAGTTGAATATATCCTTCCTTTGAAATCAGAATTGGAATAGGCGGAAATAAAATCTGAAAGCCAGCCTCCAATATACGGATCTCTCCAGATAGTTACTTCGTATGAATTGATCAGGAAAAACAGCTTTTGATAAGCTTCTGATGAATCATAAATGTAATTTTTCTCAGCCAGAACCTGGGAGAAAATGTCAATAAATGGCGATTGTTTGTTAAGGACTAAAAGTTGATCAAAATATTTATCAATCCTTTCATTACCTTTGAGTTCATATATTTTATCGAACCGTTCATATCTGAATCTAATATCAGCCTTTTCAAAGATAATTGGAATGACTGCAAAAAAATACATGGTAGAAATATGGTGTTCAGGCAATCCCTTAAAACCTGATTCCCAGAGAATATCCAGCATTTGCTGAAACATATTATTTAGTTCACCTTTATCCTTCTCCGGTACATAGACTTCAATAGGCTCCTCTATAATATTTAGTACTCCCTCAATGCTAATATCTTCTTGAAGATAAATGGTGTCGTTTAAAATCTTAAACATATCAGGATTTGCATGTACTCTTCTCCTGACCTGATTTATTGGTACAGGTTTCTTATCAGACCTTATATAAAGTCTGTTGTCATTAATAAAGGCAGTAATTTCTGAAAAACTTGCTGGACCTTTATTTTGGATTGTATATTCTATTGCTTCATGCAATGTCATAATATGCCGCTTGCTTTTCGCTCAATAAAATTAACTATTTCATTCAAATCAAAGGAGTTGTTTTCCAAAAGAAAAACATCAACGCTTTTTGACAGTTGCCCTGTATAGATACTATCATAAACAGAAATCCTGATAAGCGGAA
>JAFGOZ010000093.1 GCA_016926235.1 Bacteroidales bacterium
CAGGATTATTTCTGGATAGAGGCTGACAGGTATGCGCGCAAGGTCATCCGGCAATGTTTTTCGAAACCCTTGACGGTAGCTACAACCAATTAATTCCCATTTACACCGTACGATTTGTTCGTACAATCAACGGTACTATTGTTTCAGCTACTTTTGTTTTAAACTCCTTGTTTAACAATATGTGCTTTATTATCTGAACAACCTGAACTCCTATATTAAACAATCCTATTAATTAAAGTGCTATGCCAAGCGGCAATTAAATAATTAAAACATATTAATAAATCAATATGATAAAGAGATTATGAGCAAGTATACTTATTGCAGGAAAATAAATAATAAAAAATGCTTGACATAATTTAAATGAAACTATAAAATTAAAAAATTAAAGTTAATGTTAAATAATGATATGTTGATAATATTTGTATGTAGCTTTTAGGGAGTCGTATTTAAAAATATAATTATTTTATATTTTATTTATTCAGAAAGAAGATTGGTATAAATCGGCAATACTTGCTGGATAGATATGAGATGAATTTGGATGGTTTAATTTGTGTTGGTTTCAACAATAAAGATGAAGTTGATTATAATAATGGAATAAAATGAAAAAATTAGATAAAAAAATACCCAATAAATCCAAGAGAAAAAAGAAAGAAGACTTGGTTTTGGATGTATGTTCCACGCTTTTTTATAAAAATGGGTATGATGGTTCTAATATGAAAGAGATTGCGAAGATGGTGGGATTAACTGAACCTACTATTTATCAATATTTTGGAAGTAAGGAAGGTATTTTATTTTCTATCGTGGAGAAGCATGTTTATGAATCAAATATACTTGTTCAAGAGCAACTTCAGGGTATAGCTGGTGCCTATAATAAATTAAGAAAGATTGTTTGGGTTCATCTTCGATATAATGATTTGAATCGGGAATACATTTCTTTGATACTGCTTGAATGTCGTTCTAACCTAAATTTCTATCAATCAAATGCTTACAAGCAATTGCGGAAATATGCAGGCATATATTTATCTTTGATAGAAGAGGGCATAAGGGAGGGTGTTTTTCGATCAGATATAGATGCGCGTGTGGTTAGAGATATTATTCTGGGCACCCTGGATTTTGAGGCTTATACGGTGCTTGTAACTAAGGAAATACCGGAGGCGGCCCCGGATCATGAAGATATTATGCGATTATTTGATCGAATTCTTATGGAGCAAGATAAAGAAGGCAAACTTCAAGTGAACAAAAAACAAAGTATTCTTGATGCAGCTACTCGATTGTTTGCAGAAAAGGGCTATACCGCATCTACAATATTGCAGATTGCAAAAGCAGCAAAAGTATCAGAAGGTTTAGTTTATGAATATTTTAAGACAAAGGAAGATCTTTTAATTTCTTTAGCAGAAAAACCTTTTAAAAATAATTTGAATAACTTGAATGAGATATTTGAAAAACCTACTAAGCTCGCGAAAGTAAGGCAGTTTATTCTTGAGCATTTCAGGTTATATTTAGATGATAAACACTTTTTAAAGGTGTATTTGCTTTTAATTCAATTAACTAAACGATTTTATGGAAGCAAAGCCTATGATGCTTGGATGGATTATATACATGTTTTTGAGAAATTTGTTCAAGATGGCATCGATGATGGTGAAATTAGAGCTGATTGCAATGTGAGGATTTTTAGAAATATGTTTATTGGAACTTTTACACACATGTGTTTGAGGTGGCTTGTAATAGATGAACCCGGAAATATTAATATGCTTGCTGAGAAAAGTGAGGCGATTGATTTGCTGGTTAGGTCAATAGAGACTTAATTAATTAAATATATTCAATTTAATATAAATTGAGTGTAAATATTCAAAAAAGAAAAGGGAGGAAGCTTATGTTTAATTTATTAAGGGAGTGTCTGTTTAAATTACGGCTGATAGTTCTAATCTGGTTATCAATTATTTTTTTATTTTGTTTTAGTATTGTTGATGTAAACGCTGCATCAGATAAATCAATCAAGGTTGGAGAACCTATCAAGATCGGTATATCAGGGCCAATGAAGTTTCCAGCCGGTGAGCATATGTGGATTGGGGCTCAAATAGCAGCTGAAGAAATTAATTCTAATGGTGGTATGTTAATAGGAGGAGAATTACGCGAAATTAAATTATTTAAGGCTGATTCAAATGAGTATTTGAGCATTCCTGACGCTGTAAGTGCTTTAGAAAGACTCATTGCAGTTAATAAGGTTGACTTTATTATTGGTGGAGCGAGGTCTGAAGCCATACTTGCTCAAATGGAGGTTATGGCTGACAATAAGGTTGTTTATATCATGTCTGGGGGGGGTAGTCCAAAACTTACTATGCAAATTGCAAAGGACTACGACAAATATAAATACTTTTTCCGAATGACAACTCCTCATGTTGGTAATCAAATAAAATCTCTCAGTGCTGCACTTAATGTATGTGGTGTAAAGATTCGAAAAGATTTGGGGATACAGACACCAAAGGTAGCGATTGTAATGGAAAAAATAGCAGCCGTTGATGCAATGATTGATGTTGCCGAGAAGACATTGCCACAAATAGGCATGGAAATTGTAGGCGTGTGGAGACCTTCGCCTACAGCGAATGATGTGACTGCAGAATTAACCGCAGTAAAAAATAGCGGAGCTCATATCATATTTACATGTACTACGGGACCGGTTGGAATAGTTTTAGCGAAACAATGGGGGGAACTACAAATACCAGCTTTAATGATTGGTGTGAATGTTGAAGGACAAGTAAAGAGATACTGGGAAGCAACTGACGGAATGTGTGATTATGAGATAATCCTTAATCCAGTAGTCCGTGCAAAAGTAACGGGAAGAACAATTTCTGTATATGACAAATATGTTGAGAAAACAGGCGATTATCCACTCTATACTGGGATAGGTGCATATGATGGGATTCAGGTGGTATTAGATGCTGCCCAAAGGGCTGGAACGTTTGAAAGTAATGCTTTGGTAGCAGCCCTAGAGAATACAGATTATCTTGGTGTTGCAGGGCGGATTCAATTTTATCCAAGAAACCATCAAATTCCCCATGATTTAAAATATGGTTCCAAATCTTCCACCATTTTCGTTCAACAATGGCGTAGTGGTGAGCTAGTGACTGTATGGCCTAATGGAGAAGCTCAGAATCCAGGGTTAGGCTTGGGTCCGGGTTGGGAAGGCGTAAGATTTGAGGGAACAGTTGATCCTGAATTACCACCAGTAATGATCAATTATTGGAAGGGGAAAAAATAAGATCAGCTGAATTGCATGGTGATCTATTATCAAGATCACCATGCAAGAACTTTTAATAACAAATTTATTGTTGGAATCAACTATAGCAAAGGTGGTTTTAGATGAGTGGGACAATAATAAATATTCTAATTCATGGGATGACATATGGTGGTATGATTGCAATTTTGGCTGTTGGTTTCTCACTAATTTTCGGGGTAGCCAAAATTGTTAATATGGCACATACGGCTTTTTATATGATTGCCTCTTTTATAATTTATATATCTACCAATAATCTAGGTTTGAATGTGGTTGTTTCTGCTATTTTAAGCATTTTGTTAACCTCCTTGATAGGAATTATTTGTTATAAGCTGTTTTTTGACAGAATAAAACAGCATGAAACTGCGGTAATGATTGTTTCAGTAGCTTTGGCATTGCTTTTTCAAGAGATTTTATTAATTATTTATGGTGGTCACTATTATCGAGTTTCTTCATTTTTTTCTGGATTTTTAGATATAGGTAGTTCCAGAGTTACTTACAACCATATCTTTGCATTTGGTACTAGTTTGGCTGCTCTCGTTTGTTTATGGTATTGGTTAACAAAAACTAGGTTGGGAAACGCAATCAGATGTGTAGCTGAAGATCGTGAGATTGCTAATCTGGTTGGAATTAATGTTAGTCAAGTTTGTATGATCGTTATGGGGATATCTGCTGGGCTTGCAGCCTTGGGGGGCGTTGTTGTGGCTCCGATCTTTATGACGCACTCACTTATGTGGATGCAGCCTTTGGTAATGGTGCTCGCTGCGGTTGTTCTTGGAGGTTTGGGAAGTATCAAAGGAAGTGTAATCGCAGCTTTTATCATTGGTCTATCGGAAAGTTCAATCATTTTTTTGGTTCCTGGTGGCAGCTTTTTAAGAGGTGCTGTCTCACTGTCATTAATGGTTATAGTGTTAATAATTAGGCCTGAAGGTTTATATGGTGTTGCATTTGAAGAGGAGAGGCTCTAATGTTCTATTATCTTAAAATTCTAAATCATATTTTTAAAAGTGAAATTCTTGAGATTCCTGGTAGAGTGATTGCCTTTGTTTTTCTAATAATGTTATTAGTCGTTCCTGTATTTACTGATCATCCCTATGTGTTGAGGGTTCTGACACTAACAGCAATATATGCAATTTATGCTGCTAGTTGGGATGTGTTGGCTGGGTTTACAGGTCAAATAAATTTAGGACAAGCCCTTTTTTTTGGAGTATCCGCCTATGCTGGTGCCAAGTTGAATTTATGCTTTGACTTATCACCATGGATAACAATTCCTGTAGGTGGTATAGTGGCAGTCGTAATTGGCTTGATTGCTGCCCTTCCTGCTTTAAGGCTAAGAGGTTTTTATCTGGCTTTGGTAACTCTTGCATTGCCGGTTATCCTTATCGGGATAATTTTTATCTTTCCTGATTTTACTGGTGGTGAGTTGGGTCTCTACGGGATTGATCGGCTTTCAAACTCAATAGTGCTTACTTATTATATTACAATGATAGTAATGCTTGTATCGGTATTTGCCATGTATAAATTTACGGATGATGAAAGTAAATATATCAGAACGGGTATTATTCTGCATGCGATTCGAGAAGATGAGATAACCGCCAGAGCATCAGGGATCAATACTACGAGTTATAAAATGATGGCTTTTGCTTTAAGTGGCTTTTTTGCCGGGATAGCCGGAGGATTGTATGCACATTATATGAAAATTGTTGGCCCTTCAACGCTTGAACTCTTTTTTTCCTTTCAAGCAATCCTCTGGACCGTTTTTGGTGGGATGGCGACAATTTATGGTGCTGTAGTTGGAGTATATATATTATATCCGTTGACAGAGTTTATTCGGATTCTGCCTCATGTTGAAGATTTCAGGTTTATTCTGCTTTCGGTGTTACTTATTCTAGTTCTCCTATTTATGCCGGAAGGTTTATCTCCCTGGGTTCGTGATAAGATCGAAATCAGATGTCCTCGTTGCAAACTTATCAATGTGATTACCCGTAAAAACTGCAGAGCTTGTAGAGCACCCCTGCATTTAACTAAAGAACAAGATATTTCTTAGGAAATAAATTAAGGCAAGGATTGAAAGTCAATAAATCTCAATAAAAAAGAATAGATGAAAATATAAGGAGGATGTCGATGAAATCACCATATGAAGAAAAGATTTGGATTAAAAACTATCCATCTGATATGCTGGCAGAAATAGATATACCTGTTAAATCTGTTAATGAAATTTTTGATGAGGTGGCTGAAAAATATAAAAACAGAGATGCGATTATTTTTTATGGAAATACAATTAATTTTAAAACACTACATGATAAGGTGATGAGGCTGGCAACAGCTCTTCACGATTTGGGCGTCAGGAAGGGAGATCGAGTGGCGTTTGTGTTGTTAAACTCGCCCGAACACATCATTGCCTTATTAGCAACATTGAGGATAGGTGCGGTTTGTACTCCGGTCAGCCCGGTGTATGTCTCATCGGAAATAAAACATCAATTAGAAGACAGCGGTGCGCAGTTCCTTATCTGCCAGGATATTTTATACAGTGCTGTGGAAAAAACAGGTTATGAATTCAAACAAATTATCTTGACAAATATTACTGAATCACTGCCAAAACTTAAAAAAATATTAGGTAGTACAATACTCAAAGGTGTATATCAAAAAATGGCAGCACCGCCAGTTGAGATTTATAACCGGTCAAGTTTCCATGAATTCCAGGATCTGATAAAAAAATATCAACCCAATCCTCCGGTTGTAGAAATTGATCCTATGGAAGACATTGTTACACTTCCATATACCGGGGGAACGACGGGGAAACCCAAAGGAGTTATGATCACTCATTATAATATCGTTGCTAACGTCAAGCAATTATTTACCCATATTTCAGTTCTTGAAGAGGGAAATGAAGTTTGGATCAGTTATATGCCCTTTTATCATGCTGCGGGCCAGGTAGTAACGGTGCTGAATTCCATAATGCATGGATTTACCATGGTTGTTTTAACAAATCCTGATGTTGATGAAATTCTTTATTCTATAATGAGATACAAATCCAAGATCTTTTTTGGCGCTCCTACTATGTATGAAATTCTAAAAGATTATAAAAAGACAGATAGAGTTGACTGGAAGTCGCTCAAAATATTGATATCTGGTGCGGATGCACTGCATGAATATACTGCAAAAGATTGGAAAGATCGTACAGGGGCGGATATTTGCGAAGGCTTTGGTCAGACAGAGACTTCGTCTACTACTCATTTAGCATTTCCAGGAAAAGTTAGGATTGGTTCGGTAGGTCTTCCTTTACCGAATACTTTAGCCGCAATTGTTGATCCCGACAAAGATGAATATATGCCAATAAATGAGATCGGAGAAATTGTAGTCAATGGTCCACAGTTAACTAAAGGCTATTGGAAGAATCCACAGGCGACTCAAGATTGTGTTTCAGAAATGAACGGGATTAAGTGGTGGAGAACAGGGGATCTGGGATATATGGATGAGGATGGGTTTTTCTATGTTTATGATAGAAAACGAGACTTAATAAAATACAAGGGCCTGCGGGTATTTGCCCGTGAAGTGGAGGAAGTGATTAAAATCCATCCGAAGGTGAAAGAAGTTGGAATTATTGGAGTGCCGGATCAAAAAGTTGGTCAGAATGTTAAGGCCATGATTGTATTGGAAACTGATGCTCGGGGAAACTTGTCAGAACAGGACATCATTGATTTTTGTAAAGACAAACTAACCCCGTACAAAATTCCAAAAATAATTGAATTTGTCGGCGAGGTTCCCAAGACTGATATTGGAAAGGTTTCACGCAGAGAATTGAGAGAAGAGGAGGAATGATTGTGACGGAATCATTTCTAAAAGTGGAAGGCTTATCTAAATCGTTTGGGGGGCTCAAGGCGGTTCAAAATGTCAGTTTTCAGATTGGTCGCAATGAGATGGTTGGTTTGATCGGTCCAAATGGGGCAGGTAAATCGACAACGATCCGTCTTCTATCTAGCATTATTAAACCAACCTCCGGCAAAATAACATTCAAGGGCAAAAATATTATCGGAAAACCCATATATGAAATAGTAAATAAAGGGATAGCCTCTACCTTTCAGGTGGTAAAACCATTTCGCCATTTACCTGTCTATGCAAATGTTATGGTGGCTTGCCTCAGCAATAGATCAAGAAAAAAGGGGGAATGGGTCAAAACAGTTGAATTACGGGCTCGTGATGCTTTAGAGTTTTGTGGCATTGCTGATCTTGCCCTTGAGCCGGCATCGATTCTTTCACATGGTGATCTTAAACGATTAGAACTGGCCAGGGCAATTGCTACTGAGCCAGAATTATTACTGCTCGATGAACCCTTTGGTGGGTTAAATCCCGCCGAGACATCACTCATTGCCAGGTCATTGAAGAGGCTTCACAAAGGAGGTCGCTTTGGGCGATTGCATAGCGAAGGCCCTGCAATGCTTATTGTGGAACATAAGCTTTCAGACTTAATGCCGATATTAGACCGTGTTATCGTGATTAATTTTGGTGAAATAATAGCAGAGGGAACACCTGAGGAGATAGTGAAAAATCCCGCTGTCGTCGAAGCATATATTGGAAAGGAGGTGAGCAAATTTGTATCTTGAAATAAAAGATGTGACTGTCCTGTATGATAGGGCTATGGTTTTGAATAATGTCAGTTTGAATGTGAATCTTGGTGAATTAGTGAGTCTGGTTGGGCCAAATGGGGCCGGGAAAAGTACACTCCTTCGAGCTGTTTCTGGATTGGTGAAATGGGAAAAGGATACACTAAAAGGCACAACTTTAGGTAAAATAACCATAAAAGGCAGTGTGATGTTTGATGGGGAAGAATTGATGGGACTGCCAGCTCATGAAATTGTCGAAAAGGGGTTGGTTTTATGTCCGGAAAGAGGCAGGCCGTTCAAGGAAATGACCGTAGAGGAGAATTTAGATGCAGGAGCATTCCTTTGTAAGGACAAGAAACTGATAAATAGAACTAAAGATCAAGTTTATCAACTCTTTCCAGTATTAAAGGATAGAAGAAATCAGGTATCGGGAACTTTATCAGGTGGGGAACGGACAATGCTCTCCATTGGTCGGTCGCTGATGTCTCAAGCCAAGTTATTATTGATAGATGAGCCATCAACAGGATTAGCTCCGATAGTAAAACAAGATCTATTTTCACGTATAAAGGATGTTCATAGCTTAGGGATAACAATTCTTTTGATAGAACAAGATATTAGCTTTGCCTTTGATCTGGCTACAAGAAATTATGTATTATCTCAAGGAAAGATGGTGGCCGAAGGAACACCTGATGAGTTGCTTGCAGAAGAAACAATAAGAAAAACTTATTTGGGATTATAATGAATTTATTTTACAGCCAAATGGAATAGAGGACAGATTAATCGCTACAATTCCCAGGTGGGCAACAAGAAAAAAGCTGACCGGGAAATAATTAAAGAGATTATCAATTAGGAAAAATACAATTTAACCCATGATCCCAAACAGGATGTTTGTGGATTCTGGTAGCATTGAATTAAA
This sequence comes from Bacteroidales bacterium, assembly GCA_016926235.1. The sequence continues at coordinate 8,795 of JAFGOZ010000093.1, forward strand.
GGGGAGAAGATGTGGATTTTGCTCTATCCGAAGAACATAAAATGATACAGGAATCGGCAAGGAAATTTCTACAAAATGAACTGGAACCGGTGGTAGACTTAATGGAAAAAGAAGAGAAGTTCCCTTTTGAAGTTTATAGAGAAGCCGGAAAATTAGGATTTTTAGGTCCCTTTTTCCCGGTTGAATATGGAGGGGGCGGCTCTGATCTTCTTACTAACGCCATTATAGTAGAGGAGATGACCAAGATAAATTGTGGTTTTGCTTTATCAGTCGACGTTTCTATGATCTATTTTGGTTATAATTTATTGAAACAGGGCACCGAGGAACAAAAAAAGAGATATCTTCCTCCTCTGATCAAGGGAGAAAAGATCGGTTGTTTCTGTCTCTCTGAACCCAATGCCGGGTCCGATGCATTGGCTATTCAGACTATTGCCACTCAAAACGGTGATTTTTATCGTATAAATGGATCCAAAATATTTATAACCAATGCCCCCATCTCTGATTTCTTTATGGTAGTCACCCGGACTGGTGAAAGAGAAGGTATAACAGGAGGAACTACTTTTATATTAGAAAAGGGCCTTAAGGGAATGGACGTGGTACAGATGCATGGCAAATTGGGTTGTAAAAGTTCACCAACGGGTGAAATTTATTTTGATGATGTGGTTGTTCCTAAAAGTCAGATCTTGGGAGGTCAGGAAGGAAGAGGGTTTATCGGCATGATGAACTCTTTGGATATGGAAAGGACAATTGCTCCTGCACTGATTATAGGCATGGCCCAGGATTGCTTGGATCGCTCTATCGCTTATGCAAAAGAGAGGATACAGTTTGGGCAACCGATTGCAGAATACCAGTTAATTCAGGCAAAGTTAGCTGAAATGTCAATAGGGATTGAAATGGCTCGAACCTATTTGTACCGGCTGATCTGGATGGTGGAACAGGGAATGAATGTGACTAAAGAAGCTGCTATTCTTAAACATTTTTCATCTGCTATGACAACGAAAGTAGCCCTGGAAGCTATTCAGATTCACGGGGGTTACGGATATATGGAAGAGTATCGGGTAGAAAGAGCCCTTCGAGATGCGAAACTGATGGAGATTGGAGGGGGAACCAATGAGATCCAATTATTGATTATTGCACGAGAGCTTTTAAAAGACTGAAATTAGTATTCGCAGATTGCGTAGAGGAAGGATTATACAGTGCTTACTCACAAGAGAAGAAATGAGGTTGTTATCAGTGAAAAAGAAGCTGCATCTTGGATCAAAGATGGTATGACTATCGGTATTGGAGGATTACTCAGTTCTAGTCACCCGATGGCAATCATTAGACAACTCATTAAGAATAAAACAAAAAACTTGACGGTTATAGCAGGTTCGGCTGGATTGGAATTGGATTTGTTGATTGGTGCAGGCAGTGTAAGAAAGGTCATCATTTCCCTGATGACCGGCGAAGTTATTGCGACTGTAGGACCCATGTTTCGAAGAGCGGTACAACGGGGTGAGGTTGAAATATGGGAGGTGGATGAGAGTATGTATGCTGCTGGTTTACAGGCGGCTGCACTTGGAATCCCATTTATTCCCTCAAAGGCGGGAATAGGAACATCTTTTCCTGAAATAAACCCTGATCTCAAGATATTTAATGACCCAATAACGGATGAGCTTTTATTGGCTGTTCCTGCCTTAAAACTGGATATAGCAATTTTGCACGCAGCTTATTCAGATCCTTATGGAAACGTTCAGCATGTAGGGACCGGCTTCGCCGATCGAGCATTGTATCGAGCAGCGGAAAAGGTAATTGTTCAAGTTGAAAAGTTAGTCCCTAACGAAGAGATCAAAAAGAATCCAAGTGCAACATCGATACCTGGCGCGGATAGGATTATTCGTGCTCCTTTTGGGGCTCACCCGGGTTCCAGCCCAGGCTTTTATTTGGAAGACAAAGACCATATGAAAGAGTACCAATCAGCAGCCAGTCTCACAGTAAAGGAGGACGATCCGAAATATCTGGAGGATTACCTTGACCGGTATATCCATGAACATGAGACTAATCTTGACTACCTTGAAAAGATAGGAGTTAGAAGGCTCCTATCCCTTTACGAGTATTGATGTTAGCCATATCTACTTGATATTATGAAAGATTAAGGAAACAATGGAAATGAAGAAGAAATATTCGGATGATTACAGTATTCAGGAGTTAATGGCAGTATTTCTTTCACATGACCTCAAAGATGGAGAGATAGCTCATTTGGGAGCGAATCAACCCATTCCTCGAGCTGCGGTTTTACTGGCTCATCTTATGCATGCCCCAAACATGAAAATCTCACAATCATTGACTATCTCCAATCTGATCAACGAACCTGTTCCGCAACCCTATTCGGAGTTTTTTACTGATTGGAGAAGAGCACGCTGGGCAGAGTCTTACCGATTGGGACATGAGGTGTTTTCGGATGTCAAGAGATTTGCTGATTTCTTCTTTCTGGGTGCGATCCAAATTGATAAATACGGCAATATTAATCTGATCGGAACCGGAAATAATTATAGGCAGTTAATATTTAGAGGTCCGGGTTCAGGAGCTAGTGCTGTAGCATCTACCTATTGCAAACGTATCTATCTTATTTCTAATACCCATCAAAAAAGGTTTTTCGTTGAAAAGTGTGACTTTATATCAGCGGTTGGCTGGGGTAATGGTGGTAAAAATGCCCGAAAGGAGTTGGGATTGCCAGGGGGAGGTCCTAAATACGTCCTGACCCCTCTCTGTGTAATGGACTTTGAACCCGAAACCAAAAAGATGAGATTAAAATCAATGCATCCCGGTGTTGAATTGGAAGAGATTATTAAGAATACTGGGTTTGAATTAGTGATCCCATCTGAGTTGCCTTATACCGAGCCGCCAAGCATAGAAGAAATCGAAATCATCAGAACCAGAATTGATCTGGGAGGAACATTGCGAAAATGATCTGTTTTTGGAGGCATATTAAAACGTTGACCATTTTTAAAGTATACATCTAGGAATTAGAGGCTAATTAACATATGAACAATAACTTGTTAAAATAACCGGATTATTATGTTGCTTTGGCAAATTATAAGAATGGTTATTAATATGTTTCATAAGGAAAGGAGGTAATGGATGAGTGATCTCAGAGGAAATATCGCAATTGTAGGAATCGGAGAGATTCCGACGGCCAGGTATCCAGAAAC
>JAFGOZ010000094.1 GCA_016926235.1 Bacteroidales bacterium
TGGACGCTAACGGCAAGGTCTACCTGACCGACTTTGGCATCGCCCGCATGAGCGATGCGGCTACCGCCACGCTGGTGAGGGTGGGCACGCCGGCCTACATGGCGCCTGAACTGGTCAGGGGCATGGACCCCTCCCCGCAGACCGACATCTACGCACTGGGGGTGGTGCTGTACGAGCTGATCACCGGCGGTGAGCGGCCCTTCACTGGCGAAAAGGCGTCCATCACCGGCACCACTGCCGAGAAGGTGCGCTGGGAGCAGCTCAACCAGGCGCCTGTCTCGCCGCGTGTATACAACCCATCCATCCCGGGCGCGCTTGAGAACCTGGTGCTGCGCTGCCTGGTCAAGGAACCTGGAAAACGCTACCCGGATGCGTTAGAGTTGCTGAATGCGCTGCAGGCGGCTGTGTCCTCGCCCGCACCTGGGACCCAAGCCAGACGCAGCGCTACCCAGGCGTTTGATCAACCCCGAAAAGAAACCAGCAAGCCTGAATCTGCCCGGAGTGGTAAATTTGAAGATGGTGTCTACCGTGAAGCCGCGCCATATCCAAAAGAAAGCACATCTCAACACGTGCGTGAAACGGTGCAAGCGGCTGCCCCAAAACCATCATCTTCTGGAAAACGAACACCTGCTGATAAAAATTTAAGCTACTTTGTCTTGTTTTTTCTATTGGCAATGGGCTTATTGGCGCTGATTGCATCGATTTCATCAGCAGAAAGAAACAAACAGGAAGAATTGCAAAGACGATATGCCACCCAGACCGCCGTTTATGAATCCACCGCCACTGCACAGGCGCGGACTGCTAGGGAAATGGTTGAGCGTATCCAACAAAATGCGTCTGATTATGTGCTTGATTCTTCGAAAAAAGAATTCAAGCTGGTTTTCGATAACTCGGATAATTTTCTCGAATGCGAATTAATCGCCGAGGATTTGACGAACTTCATCCTGGAGGCGACCTTCACCAACCCGGGCGATGACAGCAAAGGTTGGACTTACGGCATTCTGTTCAGGAATTATGGAGATAGTGGTGAATTTCGATTAGAACTTATTGGTGATGGCTGGTGGAGAATTGTTAACCGAAAAGATGAGGACTGGAACATCATCCAATCCGTTTATTCCTCGGTAATCAGACAGGAAATCTATGCAACCAACCGCGTACGCCTGGTGGGCAACGGCAGCGAGGGCTACCTGTTCATCAACGAGGCTTATGAGGGCAGGCTGGATCTCAGCAGCCGCTTGGGTGCCGGCAAATTAATGATTTGTACTGGTATGGTTAGAGGAATTGGGAGCGATGGAAACATCATCAAAGTGGAAGCGGTGCGCTTGTGGGAGATTCAATGACTCAGCGCTTGCGTCTTTGTGTACCGGTCATTCTTAATATTTCTTCCTTGGACAATTAAAATATGCAACCTGCAGAACTCATGATTTATATATGGGTAACAAATAATTACTTTGTTTTTTTAATATATCGGCCTATTAAACCTTAAAAATTATGAATTAGTTCAGATACATATGAGACCATAGATCTGGACAAAATCGCACTGATTTTGAGCAATATCTAGACCCAATGGTCTCATTAACACGCTGTGGACAAGCCTGAAACTAACTCATAATCTGTAGGTCAAATAACTTTGATATAATTAAAGCATAGGATTATCGCAACTTAACAGCCGCCATATCTGGACAAAAAGGCATAAAATCCTCGAAAAAGGCTATATATGGGGGTAGTGAGAGTCCTTCTTAAGTCAGAGGACTCATAACCCATTGGTCGTGGGTTCAATTACTCTCGCCCCGACTAGATTATAGAGATTGCTCTAGTCAAAAATTCCATGATATCGAATCCAAATTTCCAATATACTATCACTGTATCTTGATCAGTTTTTGGGGTCGGGTAAAATTTAAATAAGTCTAATAGATTTAGGCGAAAAATTCTATTGGGGATTTTTATAAATTTTTACCTTTCCGTTGTTATAAATAAGATTACTATTGTCATTAATAAAATAATTTATATCAATTAATGAATTACCATCTGCCATAAAATAATAATCAAATTCATTTTCTTTCATATATTGATAAGAATCTTGTGCACCAGAAGTCATGTATATGATTCTATTATTTGTAAAGTGGGGTAACCATCCCCCAGAATCAGATGGAAATATCATATTATTCCAATAATATGAATTTACTAGAAAATTTGAATTTGGTTCTATCATTTTGTTAATCCACTCATATGCCATGTGGTCTTTTTCTGTAACAAATATTGTCTGTGGATTAATTACACTCAAGTTATTTATAAAGCCAATAACAATAAGAATTATTACTAAATAATAATTTATTTTTCTTGAATTTAATAAATGTCCATTTAAAAAAACTAGATATTTGGTATTCTTTTCTATTAAATTAGCAATTGATAGAGAGAATGGAATTGAAAAAAGAATATATAAATTTGTGATACTTAGAATTGGTAAACAAAGAATAAAAACAGAGAAAAAAAGAAGTGCGCATAATAACAATATCCACATTTTAAATAAACCGATTTTTTTTTGAATTCTTCTGGATAGAAAAAAAAGGCTAAACATACCCATAAAAAAAAGAAACCAATTACCATCCTGAAAGATATTCTGAATAATGTAGAAAAGTTCATTATAGAAATCAATCTTAATGGTTTTTTTTTCAATTTTAAATAATGCATAATTAGAAAAGAAAATAAATAATTTATATATTAATAAACTCAAGAAAATGATTGTGGGACAAATAAATAATATCTTATCTTTTATATTCTTGAATAAAGACATATCAGATCTGAAAAACTTTTCCTGAAATAAAAAACAAATAAGAAAAATTACAAGGGAAATAAACAATCCATAATGTGTCAACAACAATGCTATGCTAGCAAAAATAACAAGTGGCATAGATTTGTATTCTGTCTTTGATAGATTAATTATCATTAACATTGCCAAAGGGAGAATAGTTAAGCCCATTAAAACTGGATATCTTCCCCAAGAAATCAGATAGGATGGAAATTTAAAAAAATACCCATAAATTATTGAACAAAAAAAAGGTATAAATTTATTAGCGTAAATCTTTTTCGCGAGAAGAAAAACTGAAATCATTGATAAACAAACTAAAAGTTGACCAAGAACCAAGATGATTTCAGCTGAATTTTTTGGTAATAAAAATTTTAAGAATCCAATAACATAATGAAATCCCAGTGGGTAAGGATTGCTACTTACAGACTCGAGTTCTACATTATTAGTAAATAGGTTTTGATGAATTAATCCATCCATCCAAAGTGGCGCATAAATTTCATCAATTTGAATGGTTTTAATTATCAAGGAAAATATAAAAAAGAACAGGAAAAGAGAATAATAGCCTACATCAAGTATTCTTATTTGATAACCAATTCTCAGGGAAGACTCATTATTTTTAAAATGTGAGATTTGTCGAAAAAATTTCCAAATTATTATTATTAATTCTAATAAGAAAAAAGAATATAAAAGAAAAATATAGGGAAATGTTCTGTGCTTGAAATAAGAAAGGATGAAGAAAAAAATTGGAATCATAACAAGCCCATTTACACAAGATTGTATTAATTGGGAAAAATCCAATTTTTTAACGAATAGCACAGGTATTAACCCAACACTTGAAATTAGGAAAAGCATCTTCCCGATTAACATGAATCTTCTAAGTGAATTATTGAAAAGGTTTATAAAATCCCTAATATTTGGCTTTCGATAAAAATAAAATGTTAAATCGAAATCGGTATTGATATTTTCAATCAAAAGCGACCCGTTATCAAAAGCATTGCTTTTGCTACAATGAAGGCTGATGGTATTTTTGGGGGAATCAGTTTGGATTATTAATGAATATGGATGATTGGGTTTTATAAGCTCTTTTGAAAAGGATATATTTTGTAATGGATTGAAGAATATCAAAGATGTAGATTTTCTAAAGGATTTAAGAGTTGTTTGTGAAATTTCATCTCTTATATATAAATCCATCTTGTGACCAAAAATATTTTTATAATTTTCAATATTAAATTCAATTGTGATAGAAGAAAGGTTGAGAACATCGACATCAAATGTTTGAGTTATTGAATGATCCTTATAAAGAGCAACTCTCTCTTCGCGCCTTCTTTGTATTAATGAAGTTTCTAAAAATCTGGAAGGCAATATTATGTAAAAAAATAAAAAAAATACCCAGGAAAGAGAAAATAGGATTTGTATTTGAAGATTAGGTTTGGCATATAATATTTTCAATAATTTCTAAACCCTAATTATTTTATTATGGATATTTTGATTGAGGTAAAGGAGCTATTGAGGTTGGTGCTTGTGGAATATCCGAAATAACTGATAATTTAATAATATCGGCTATATCATATCTAATTTGGTTAAGAGATGATTTGGGAATCCACCCCTCTAATCCATGTTGGCCTTCATTTATTACCTTATACCACTCTTTGTCAGGAGACACTCCCAAGAATAATAGGCTATCTCCTTGACACCCTTTAAAGTCCCAAGGGTAATTTGTTCCTGGACCTGTTCTGAAATATATGCAAGCTGCTTTAATCCTTGCATAAAAAGTATAAACCGGGACATTTTTTTGGTTATTTGCATATTCGAATTCCGTAAAATGATCAATTTGTAGATTCCCTTCAATCGCGTGGGCGACAAAATTGAAATTATGACTCATAAATTCTTCATCAAGGTCTACTTGGAAAACTGACAGATTTTCAGGTTGTTCTTTTTCCCATAGATAACCATCAAATCCCTCTTCATTTTGCAGTATTAATAGGTAATACCAGGTGTTATATTTAAAAATCTGGGTGTTATCCTGGGTTACGGGGGCACTAGTTCCTTTCCAGATTGTGAAAGTTTGGCCTTTCATCTCCAGCCAGAAAGCCCGATAGCTGCTCTCACCCCAGGGGCCAGATTCCAAAGTGATTAAGAAATCAGAATTTGGTTCAACAAGAAACTGTATTAAATATCCTCGATTTGGAAAGGAAGTAAAATGGGACCATATATAGGATGACCCATCTGCCCATCCATCAATCTGATCAATGCGATCTTCAAGGATCAGGATTCCATCATTTACCATATGGCTACCATTAATATCAAAATCTGTATAAGGCCGGCTTTCAAAATCGATATCTCGAACTATTTTTTCCACAAATGGGACTTCCATGCTTGCTGGAATAATGCTTAAGAGGTGCAAGGGATCATCTGTATTTGGAGTTTTTGTTGGCGGAATCGTTGGCGAGGTTCTTGTAGAAGCGACTACTACATTGCTTTTTTGATCTTCAACTTGAGCTGATTTTGGCCACACAAAATAAATTCCAGCCACAACTAGAGCGAATGCCGCAAATGCGGCAGCTATTGGAAACTTTTTGAAGAGCACGAATTCTGTCGCAACGGTTTTCTTTTTTTCATTGCCGTTGGAATCGATCAGGAGAAAATCATCCCTATGATACGCCTTTTCACGATATGACTTTGCAGATCCGGAGGTTTTGATCACAAACTTCACCTGATGCTGACTGGTCTGGCCTTTTTTACATTCAAATTTTTCAGGGCTGACCTGCGCCCAGGGCTCCTGGGGGATAATCTGGCCGGATAAGATTCCGCCACCCGAATTGGTGATGGACAGGATAGTTGACGCGCTTTCACCCTCTTTGAACCTGCCAAAGTCGAGCAGCTGCGGTTCGATAAGCAGTACGGGGGAACCCTCCAGGGCCTTGTGCCACTCCTCGATCCTGGGGCAGTCTTCGATGCCATTGGCGAGCCACACCTGTTCAAATAGCTCAGCCAGACGGGGGTGGATCTCACCCAGGACCTGCAGCATCAAACCGTGCCGTTCGGTTTTATGTCCAAAATCACCGTCAGAAGTTGGGGTTGCCCCTTCAAAGAAGGTCTCTCCAAAGGTCATGTCGCGGATGCGCTCATCCCGCCAGGCCAGTATTTCACTGATCAATATACCGGCTGAGAAGCGGTCGCAGCCTGCTGACCAGCAGCCGCTGTCCATGATCCATTTGGGTGTATATCCGCTGGTTCCGGCCGGGATGGAATCGGGGGTTTTCAATCCCTTCCCAAACATCTCCTCCAGGTCGACCAGTTCCACATGCTGATGATTATCCGAATAGATGAAATTGGAGGCGGACAGGTCGCAGTGTGCCATCCGGCGCTGTTCCAGGCCTGCCAGAACCTCAACCAGGGATCTGGCCAAAGAAAGGCTGTTTTCAGGAGAAACGACAGTTTTCTGGGAGATGGTGTTGTACCAGCTCTGGCCTTTCATCCAGGGCATCAGCACGGCGAAGGCGAAGTCGGGGTAGTGCTGGATCAGGTCGGGGTATTCTTGGGGGTAGAGGACAGTGCGTTGGGCGGCTTTGAGTCCGGGTATCTCGCGGAACTCATGGATGGCAGCGCAGTTGGCGACGCTGGCTTCGTTCCTGAAGACATACTTGAAGACCTTGAGGGCGAAGAAGTCCCTGCCGGACTGCAGGCGGTAGACCTTGGCTCTGCGGCCGACCTCGGCATAGGGGATATCGGGAAAGTTAGGGGTAGAAGTGAATTCGAATTCCTTGTTTTGAATGTAGAACGTATCTTGGGAGCCTAAGTTTTGCATTACAAATCCTCCAAAAGGATACAATATTACTGCAATAACAAACAAGTAGATTTCTTATAAGTATATAATTATAAAAAAGTGACTTACACACAGTAGAAAAGATAAATGATAATTAGGAGGTAAGAGACGGATGGCCAAGGCAGCAGAATTAGCACATGCTTTTTTATCCAAGCACCTGGATCCTGGAGAACAAATTCAAGCGATTGGGCTATTTGCTTCCGGTCCGATCGGGGCTGCAATTCTAGTTTCAAAAGCGTTTTTTTTAGCTGTAAAGAATTATTGGATCGGAATCACCAACAAGAATTTTATTATTGTCCATCTCGATGCATCCGGAAATCCAAAGGAAGATGAGCTTTTTAAGTTGCCTCATTCCGAAGTAAAAATTTTGGGCTCTTCTCTGCGGGCACAATTGCCGTATGAAGATAAGCCAAGAGATTTTTCACTGCAACCAGGATTCAAATTCACCACCGGATTCAATAACGATGAATTCAAGAATGCATTAAGAAAAATAGAGAATGATGAGTTCGTTGTTTTGGACGCAGTGAATGAAGGAAATCTTGAAGATACGATTTCTAAAGCCATTACTCTACCTGAGGAGGAAAATCAAAAACCCGAAATTGATAACAAACCACGCCTCTATGCTTTTTTTCTTAGGGCAAAATCCCAATTTGGAGAGGTTATCTCTCTATCGTCGACCAGTGATTGGCAGGACAAAATCAGGGCTGATTGCAATGTAACTGATGCGGTGGTGGTATTGATCGAGCCGGAAGAATGGAAACCACCGACTTTATCATCCAATTCACAGGAGGATATTCGCAAGGCATGGCCGCGTATCAAAAGCGCAATTAATTTATATTTCATGGACCACAGGATTGTGGAGACCACAGAGGTTCAGCAGATCACTTCCAATCCCAGTTCGATCATAGTCAGTCCGCTCAGTGGGTTAGCTGTATTTGTTTTCAGAGTAGCTCCTAAAAGGATCCTGCCCACTACCTTCCTGAAATCAAAGGAACCTGTAATTGAACAAAAACCGCGAGTAGCTATCAAACCTGGAGAAAATCAAAATGAAGTAATTACTGTTGATGAAATAAGTTCTAAAGAAATAACAGCGATGACAATTGACGAAAAAAGTAAATACTTTTCAGACGCAAAAAAAACAAAAGAAGGCTCAATTGACAAAACACAATCAGAAAAGAAAGATCAAGCGATTAACACCCTGGGTGTTATCACATTTGTTTTATCAATCGAATTACTAGTTGTTTCATTGCTAGATGTTGATTTTGGAATATCGTTTATTTCTCTTTTCGGGATATTTTCAAGCATATCATATCTTCGGAAGCATGGGGAGAAAGGCATTACTCTTCTTGCGGTATTTTGGAGCTTGATTCTACTCATATTAGGTAGCCTTTCTATCATCAATATTTATCAGAATTAGATAAAAACTTTACTAAATAATGCCAAAGCCAAGAAAATAATATTTTTATAAAATTATCATAGTTATTAAAATCTTAAAAATATTTTTCCAAGATTAAAAAGGAGAAAGAAATGTCTGTGAATATGAACGTAAATAATGATAAAAAAAGAGGCAAGGCTAAATTAAATATACTTTTCTTGGCGTTGATATTTCTGGGAATAATATATTTCTTTGGCATTAGAGATTATTCCTACAATATCTTTGGATCTACGATCAATTCAATTGGAATGATGATGAACAATGGTTTTATCGATCGAGTTGATTATAAAAGGGAACACAACCCTGTTACATTAATTGGAAGCGAATTAATTCTAGCCGGATCTCATGGAAATGTTGATGAAGATTATGCTGTAAATTTAATATACTTATTAAATTCATCTGACCTTTGGGTCGTAGTCTATCAATCAGCAATCGTTTCTTCAGACGCAAAAATCATCCAAAATTTATTCATAAACACTAACACTCTTTTTAAAGAATTAACTCTGAAAAATAACTCGAATCAATTAACACAACTTCAAAATGATTTTCAACTACATTCTCATTTGTTCAGCAATAATAATAAGGTAGCCTTTAATCAACTTTTGGATTTTAAGATTACAGGTCGATTAAGAAAATGTGATAAAGATGAGATTGATGGTGCAGTTAACTTATTAAATAGATTGAACCAAAATTCACAATTGAGTGATTATTGCCTTGTGCAGAGATTGCCTATATGGAAAACATCCGATTTTGGAATGACAATAGCAATTCTATTGATTTTTCTAATTTTGTTATACTTTTTTTTCAAAAATTTACGATTATTATTTAAATCGGAAAAAAGTAATTAACCTCCTGATATTTTTCAAGATTTAGATGAACAATAAGGTGGTATTTGAAGAGAATCTCTTTCTTATTGGAATTCGTTATTATGTAAAAATTATTTCCCCCAAACCCATTTGTATAGAATATGATAATAGGAACCTACAATTATTAAATCATTATCTTGGTTGAAGTAAAAAACTAGATTATTACTATTAGATCCTGTCAATTTATCATTTAAATCCTCATCACCCCAATTTAAATTTTCTTTTATATCAAAAGTCTTTAAAGGCTCATCATCATCAAATTTCCAAATTTTCGCAGTTCCATCAGAAAATCCCGTTGCAAATAATCTATCGTCATTAGAAAGAGCAATACTAGTAAAACTTACCCACCATGGGATATTTTTTATATGAATTGAATCAGTAATAATTCCTCTTTCAACATCCCATATATGTATGTAAGGTATATAAACCCCTTGTCCTACATCATCTGCTGAGGCTATATACCTTCCACTATTAAAAAATGTTAGATCATATATTGTAGATATGTTTTCTTGTATGAGGTCTTCAATTACTACACCTCGTTCATTCCAAATTCTTATATTCCCATCTCCTGTTCCAGCAATGATATATTGCCCATCAGGCGAGTATTCCACATCTGTTAAATATTTATGTATTTTTCCCATCCCGAAGAATAAATGGATTTGTTTTCCGTTTGACATTTGCCAAATACGAACGGTATTATCCGCTGAAGACGAGGCGAGCTCTTTACTATCAGGTGAAAAATCAAGATTTCCGACAATATCTTCATGTCCTCTAAGTGTATAAAGTAACCTATTATCATCAAGATACCATACTTGAATGGTATTATTTTCTAAACCTGCCGCCAGATATTGACCATCCTTGGAAAAATCTAAACAAGTTATTTGGCTAGAACCGCTATAGTCTTTGATAATTTCTAATGATTTGGCATCTAAAATTAAAATATTACCCTCATAAGTGCCTAAAGCTATTAAGGATCCATCAATAGAAATAGTGATATTTGAAATATATGCAGTATAAGTTGACATGTCTTTAATAACAGGAGAGATAATTGCTGTTGTTGGAGTATGTGAAATCGTTCTTTGCACTGGCTGTGGAGTGAACGTTGCTGTTATTATCTTTTCACTATCGTTTTTGAGATTCTGGCGATTTGAGAAATCAAATAAATTAAAAAATAGGCAAATTAAGAACAAGGAGATCAGACTAAAAATAGCAATCAATCTTCCAGAATTTTTCAATAATACAAACATACCTTTTATAGCGGTAATACCGATATTAGTTTCTACAAGAAGAAAATCATTTCTTGAGTAGATTTTGTCACGGGTTAGTGAAGACCAGCCTTTCGCTTCAATCTTGAAGGAAACCTGATGTTTACTCTCTTTTCCCTTTGCTATCTTAAACAAGCCAGGTGAAATTCCAACCCAATTCTCTAATGATTTAATAGAACCTTCTAAAATACCACCACCAATATTTGAAATAATCAAATCTGCCGATGTGATTTCAGCTTGTTTTACCGAACCAAAATTCATTATCTGGGGACTGATTTTCATTTTTGGAGCATATGGTCCATCAAATTTATTGTTAAATTCTTGAAAAACATTTCGCCACTCCTCGATCCTGGGGCATTCCTCGATGCAGTTGGCAAACCACACCTGATCGAATAATTCCACCAGGCGGGGGTGAATCTCACCCAGCACCTTGAGCATCAGGGCATGTCGTTCGGTCTTGTGGCCGAATTCATCCAGCCCATCAAAGAATGTATCGCCAAAGGCGATATCACGGACGCGTTCATCCCGCCAGCCTAGGATTTCACTGAGCAGGATGCCGGTTGAGAAGCGGTCACAGCCAGCCGACCAGCAGCCATTGTCCATGATCCATTGGGGAGCATAGCCGCTGGTGCCGGCGGGGAGCGGATCAGGGGTTAGCAAGCCCTTGGCGAACATCTCCTCCAGGTCGACCAGTTCGACGTGCTGATGATCATCCGAATAGATGAAATTGGAGGCGGAGAGGTCGCAGTGAGCTATCTGGCGCTCTTCCAGGCCGGCCAGCACCTCAGCCAGGGATCTGGCCAATGAAAGGCTGTTTTCAGGAGAAACGACAGTTTTCTGGGAGATTGTGTTGTACCAGCTCTGCCCTTTCATCCAGGGCATCAGCACGGCGAAGGCGAAGTCGGGGTAGTGCTGGATCAGATCGGGGTATTCATGGGGGTGGATGACAGTGCGTTGGGCGGCTTTGAGGCCGGGGAGGTCCTGATAGGCGTTAATAGCGGCACAGTTGGCGATGCTGGCCTCGTTCCTGAAGATATGTTTGAAGACTTTGAGGGCGAAGAAATCCCTGCCGGACTGCAGACGGTAGACCTTGGCTCTGCGGCCGACTTCGGCATAGGGGATGTCGGGAAAGCCGGGGGCAGGGGTGAAGGAATAATTCTTATTATTTAATATAAAACTTGGATGCGAATATCCTATCACATTGATATCTTCTACAACCCAGTAATTATTTCATTCCGATAATTTATTATATATCGATACCCACTATATTTTGATTAATTATATAATTATTAAATCCTGGACATTACTAAACCTAATAGTGTTGAAATCATTTTACGAAAAAATATTTATTTACATATAAAAAATGTGGAGGGAATAATGAAATGGTTTCTAATTGCTCTAAGAAAATATGCAGTTTTTGATGGTAGAGCACACAGGCGAGAATATTGGAATTATTTTCTTTTTATGAATATAATCGCCTTTCTGCTTGCTTTTTTTGAGGGGCTATTCGAGGGATTCACTGGTCTATCTACAGGTTTTCTTCCTGGAGGAGTATTATCATTTTCATTTCGGATAATCACCCTATTACCTTATATAGCGGTTACTATCCGAAGACTTCACGATATTAATAAGAGCGGATGGACAATATTATTAGGTCTGATTCCTATAATTGGTCAGATTATTTTTTTCATATTCTTAATCCAAGATGGCGATCAAGGCGAAAACCAATATGGCCTTAATCCTAGGGAAAATACTATTTTGAATGTAACCCAAAAATATTTTGAGCCGCTGGAAATATCAAAGACTAATATCTTGTTACCGAGCCACAGTGTAAATACCAAAACCAATAATCATGGATTGAATGGAATTCAAGATAATGAAAGTACAAAAGACTACAATCAATATGTGGGCAAAAGAAAAAAAGAATTTATTAATAAAGAGATTATTGGAGAGATAAAAAATGAAGTGAAGGTAAGTTTCTGCCCAAAATTGTATGCTTTTTTTCTTAGGGCTGAGACAATATTTGGAGAAGTAATTTCCACTTCAACTTCTAGCGAATGGGAGGAAAAAATACGAATTGAATGTAGTGAACCCAAAGCAGAAGTCATGCTTATTGATCCAGAATATTGGCAACCGCCGCAACTCTCTTCAAATTCACAAGAAGAAATTCGAAATTTATGGCCAAAAATAAATTCTGCTGTCAATAGATATTTTATAAACCAAAAAATTCTGGATAGATCAGAGTCTAATCAAATTTCTAAAAATCCATGTTCGATAATGATAAGCCCTCTGTCTGGATTAGTCGTATTTATCTTCATGATAGTAAACAGTAAAGATGAAATAACCTATGAAAATGAAGCAATTAAAAATGAAATGCGATCTCAACCAAAGGAAGAATATGAGAGAGATACAATTCCACCTATTTTTGAAAGGAGCAAAAAGAATTTGATTTCCTACACAGTAAACTTAGACGATAAAGATAGCTATTTTTCCGATGTGAAAAAGTCAAAAAAAATATATCCGAAAATTTGACAATAAAATAGGGATATTTATAAGCCGACCTTTACCCACTACGATATTGATGAAATTATTTTGTTTATTGATTTTTGTGAGACTAAGAGGATATGTGATTGATAAAAAAATATATCTATAAGTTTTAAGGAGAAAAAAATGATATGTCCAAACTGTATACAAGAGATAAAAAGAGGAGCTGATCATTGCGAAAATTGTGGTCAGCCCTTATTCAATAACCCATTGCAGAAAGTGGTTGAAAGTAATTCACCAAAAGAAATATTGCTAATTTATACAGGGAGGTTATTTTTCACATTATTGGCAATTTGGCTTGTAAGAATTGTTGTCAATAGTCTATCCTTTATCAATGAATTAATCATTCCCGAGATCAATATAAATGCTCTGATCATTATCAACATCATAATAACCGTTATCGTTTTCTGCATGATATTGTCCTTTTCCATACAAATTAAACCACTTTGGGCTATGTGTTATCCAAAATACCAACAAGTTGGATTGTTATTTCAAACAATACTGAACTTAATATTGATCAATATGTTGTATAAGGGCTTAAAACCAATCCTTATGACTTTTGAAGGAAGCAGCGAAATAATGCTGATCATTCAAATCACGTTGCTTCTAATTGTTATCGGACTGGTTACCAGGACAATGATGATCTTGTATAGGGAAATACCTGTTTGGTTAGGTACCTTGCGAGAAGATTTCGAGAAAAATGTTTAGCATAAAACCATTCCCCCAAAGATGTATGATTGGATCATATTAGATCTGAATAAGCCGAATCGGTTTTTATCGGGATGGTGGATGTCGAATATTATTAGGATGTTTAGATTATTGTAATTGCAGTATATCACCCGGGTTCCCCCAGACTTTTATCTCCTTTACTGTAAACTTATCACCATTCACCACATAAAAACCACCAAATGTCTTGGCAGCTTTAAAAATTTCATTATTACGTCGGGCGATGAATTTACCATTAACATAAACTTGCGCCTCATCATCTACAAAAACAACCTTAAGCGTAATTTCGTCGTTGATTGATGAGATTAGATACTCAATATCCCCAAGATGATCCCAGGCTTTATCACCCAACGATGGTCTTAAAAGACCCAGGCTAGCATACCCCGGAGGCCAATCTTTACGTTCTCCCGAACCGATTATAAATGCATAGTATTCGGATGTGTCAGGATAAAATAAAACGCCTGAAAACCTAACCTTGTTGCTGAGCTTTACTTGAAAGGTGCAATCCCCATCAATTTTAATGGTCTTTCGAGGTGTTGAAATTGTTCCCATCCACTCTCTCAAATTTTTATCCTCAAGCATTTCAAGTGTTAGCCCTGTTTGATCAATGTTTTTTACACTATTTTGGTTTTTCCATCCAAGTTTATCTTGAGAAAAATCCTCCTCAAAAATTAATTCCGTATGAACAGGAGTTGATGTTTGAGTAATCTTTTTAGTAGGTGTCTTGGAAGGTGAAGGTGTTAATGTGCTGGCCACAGCGGTATGGGTGGGTTGAGGGGCTGAAGGTGGTAATGGTTTTGCCCACAGGAAATATGATCCGATCCCAGCCAACAATACAATCGCGAAGGCGTAAGCGAAAAGGCTTTTTTGCCTGAGGATAA
>JAFGOZ010000010.1 GCA_016926235.1 Bacteroidales bacterium
TCAGAATTATATGTTTTCTTTTTACTTTTTGGAAAAGCGGATTCAATATAGAGTCTTTATAACTCCATGGGCCATTATAGTCGGATTGTTTAAAATCTAAAACAAAAGTGGGATTATTGTCAACCAGTTCAATAGAAACGGTTTTGAAAAGTGGTTTTATTTCATCAACCAATTCATTAACAATTTTACAATCAAGGCTATCAGGCTTCCCTTCTAATTTAATCCGTATGTTGGATTTAAATACGCCAAAATCCTCTATCAATGGATTATCATCAAGGGCATTTCTAACAAATGGCGTGAATTCATCTTGCACTTTTACAAACAAATTTCCACGTGTTTTTCTTTTGGTTCCATCTAAATATAGAATAACAAACTCATCAATCCACAATACATCATCAATTGCTATTTGTTTAAATATTTCCAAAGCTTCTCTATCAAATCTATTTGAATTTACCTTTAGCCTTTGAGTAAGACCGTTAATAGTATATATAATGTTATACGAAATTATTTCATATGTATCGCCATTATAACAAACCGCTTCAAGTTCACCACCATTTTCAAAACGGTCAACAGGCAGATATTTGTTATTATCCCAGTCCTTAAATTTAATTTTAGGTATTAGAATGGGATCTGTATCGTATTGCCAAGCATCCTCCTGGGCAGTTAAATTTGATACAACTAATAATAATAAAATCACTATATTTTTCATGGTCTGTATATTTTAAAATGAAACATACAGCAAAGAAAAAGCGTATTTTACATGAAATCTAATATTTTCCTACAAGTGTGTCATCAGGTAAGATAAATTAGTTATTTCACAGCTTGAATTTGTTTCATGGAAATTTATACAGATCGAGACAGTATATAAATATAGTATAAATCTAATAAAACACCTTATCCGTTCCTATACCTTCCTCATAATACAAGGTATTACCGGCTAACTTAAACTGGCTCACCTTTTCGTATGTAACTGTAGTCACTTTGCCCTCTTTAAATAGTTTCAGATTCCCGTTTACATCCCTGTAAGCTACAGAATTATAATCAAACTGATAATCAGCCGGAATATAATCTTCGAGGGTATAACTCCGGTTATTGTAGTAAACATAAAAATAACCCTGGTCGGAATACAATACAAGATTGTCCCTGACCTTATAAAAATCAGGTTCAAAGCTTAAAATCGTCTCCTTATAGCTATCCTTATAAAGTTTAAAAGTGCCGGTATTATCCACATAAGCCACAAAATCATCACCTATCTTAAAGGATTTTGGCGGAAATGACTCCAAAGGAATAATCTCTCCTTTATTGTATACATAAAATGTATTATCCGCAGGATCAACATATGCCAGCAGATCTCCTCCTACACCAAACCTTAATCTTGAGGAATAGTATATAATCTCCTCAACCTTCCCATTTATTAAAGCTTTTAAATGATTACGGTTATCAAGATATGCAGCAACGTTATCTCCAACTTCAAAATTATATAAAGGAGCATCAGACAGTGCATCTTCCATATCAATAATCTTGCCGTCATAATATGCCTTAAGCATTTTATCTATTTCATCAAAAAAAACTACGATATTATCCCCCACGGCATACCTAACCACATTAATACAAAGGAGTTTTTTTTCTCCGTTATCAAAAACAAACAGTTGATCTCCAACTTTGAAAGTACAATAGTTGTCAGTGAGTTTATACTCCGATATCAGTTTAGTAAGGTCATGCACCTGCCCTTCTGTATATACTTTAAAATGGTTATTATTATCAATGTATGCAATACACCTGTCTCCAACTTTGAATTCACTTACAGGTAAGTATTCAATTTGTTTAATTTCGCCATTATCAAAAATGGTAAAATAATTTCTGTAATCCAGGTATGCATTTAAATTCTGGGCAGATATACCGAAGAATGTGAAAAGATAAACAAGTATTAATAAGAGTTTCATGATTACGTATTTTCCTTTAAACGGATAAAATTATAATTTATTTAATCTTCTACAGTTTTTTCTTGTATTGTATCCTTAATACACCGGATGCTTATAGCTGTGGTTTTCGAAGCTTTGGTAAGATCGGCCAGAACAATGGAAGAATATAGCTTAAATGAGTGCGAAGATATACCATCTGCTTCCGTTGAAGACCAATACTCCGCATTGGCCCGTAAAAGCCCAACATAGCCCCCGTATTGTAGTTTAATATCAGTCGGTATTGCGCAAAAGCCATATTTATCAGTAGCACCCTCATTTGGCCATTCCCAATGGTTTGTACCTTTCTCCTTCAAATGTCCGCCTGCCTTCCATTTTCCTCCCAAAAAACTGATAAGAGTGTCCCACTCGGCAGCGCTTGGCAGATGCCATCCGGGAGGACAGGCATTCAATGCATCTTCCCATGTATATAAATAACCATGCATTTTGCAGTATGAAGTGCTATCCATATAGCATATACTGTTTCCTGTATTATATCTCAGATTTTGGGCCATCCAGGTTTGTTTGCCAATTACCACATACTTATAAGAGATATTATCACGGCTATCCGTAAATTTACCTGAAGTCTGAGCCGAAATATCCAGATAACAACATAATAAAATAAGTATAACAGATGTGTAAATGTTGTTAGATTTTCTCATACAGCAAATAAAACCGAAAAAAGGGAGAAAATCCCCCCTTTTCATAAAAACATTTCAACAGTAAGCCCCAATTTTTTCTACTTTACAAAAGAAGAACAACTTAGTAAATCATGGATGATTTTAGTATTTTCGTTACGTGACTTTGGATAATTGGATTAATGGATAGTTGGATTTATTAGTACTAAATTGTTTAATAATTATTATTCGATTATTCTATGTAAAAATTAAAATCCAACAACAAAAAACAAGTGCCAACTGATTTGTAAACTAACCCAAAGCCTGTTAACACTATATCTGACAATGTCCTTCCGTATTAAAACGTTCTGATTTTGAGAAAAAGAAATTACATTCCATTTCTGCATTTTCATCACTATCAGATCCATGCACTGCATTCTTTTGGGCAGATTCAGCAAAAAGCTTTCGTATTGTACCGGGTTCCGCTTTAGCAGGATCTGTTGAGCCAATAAGCTTTCTATAATCTTCTACAGCATTTTCCTTTTCAAGAATTGCGACTACAATAGGCCCGGAAGTCATAAACTCTATTAATCCCTCGAAGAATGGTTTCCCCTTATGTATTCCATAAAATGTTTCTGCCTGCTCTCTGGTCAGTTTTAACATCTTCATGGCTGCCAAATGATATCCATGATCATGTATAATAGTTAAAATTGGACCGATGTATTCATGACTCACGGCTCCGGGCTTAATAATTGTAAAAGTTTTGTTACCTGCCATAGCTTAAAATTTAATTTTACATACTGCCCGAAATTAAAAATATTTTTGGATTTATCAATTATCAAAGAATAAATAAAGCTTTCAACATAGATTTGTTATAATTTTCTCAGACAAATTTCAGTTGTACAATAAATAAGTCTTATTTTTAACTATTTAACACGACATAGATTAAATGAATATAAAATACGGAGATTTAATTGACAAAATCAGGACCTTATTAGAAGGTGAAAAGAAAAAAATTGCTATTGTAACTCATTACAATCCTGATGGAGATGCAATTGGATCCATGTTAGGATTATATCTCTTTTTAAAAAAAGCGGGTCATGAGGTGACAGCTATTTCACCAGATGATTTTCCTGCATTTTTACACTGGATGAAGGGAGTTGATGATATCCTGATACACTTTTCAAAAGCAAACCGGGTTAAAGAAAATATTTCTAATACAGAGATTATTTTTATGGTGGATTTTAATCATCCGGACCGTTTAAACAACCTTAGTGAGATTACAACTAATGCTTCTGCTAAAAAAGTTTTAATAGACCACCATCCCAATCCTTATCACTTTGCAGATATTACACTCTCAGATACTTCAGTAAGTTCTACAGCTGAGCTCATTTATCATATTATTGTCAATATCAGGCAAAATGAAATAATTGATAAAGATATTGCTACATGTCTTTATTGCGGAATTATGACGGATACAGGGTGTTTCAGCTTCAACTCCTCACAACCCGACACTTATAAAATAATTTCTAACCTGTTGAAATCAGGCATTGATAAAGATGCTATATTTAGTAAGGTATATGAAAATTATTCCATCAACCGTATGCATCTTATGGGATTTTGTTTGAATGAGAAAATGCTGGTCATGGAAGAATTTCATACCGCTATAATTTCTTTAATGCAAGAAGAACTTGAAAGATTTAATCACCAGCCGGGAGACACAGAAGGATTTGTCAACCTGCCCTTTTCTATAAAGAATATAGTATTCTCTATCCTGCTGATAGAAAAGAATGACCATATAAAAATGTCTTTCCGTTCTAAAAATACATTTGCAGCTAACGCATTCTCAGAAAAGTATTTTAATGGTGGCGGACATAAAAACGCTGCTGGTGGAAAATCCTTTGCCAGTATGGCAGATACTATACAGAAATTAGTAAATTTATTGCCACAATACAAAAATGACCTTGACGATGCAATACTTCATTAGGAACCACATTCTCGTAGTATTTATAGTATTTGTATTATACCTTACCCTCTCCTCATGTAAGCAGGACAAGCCAGAAGCGATACATGGAAATGAACTGTTTAACAATAAAGAATCCTATATAAAGGCTAATGAATATCTGGTGAAAAAAGATGCGGAACAAATAAAAAGCTATGTAGAAAGAAGAGGATGGAACATGACACAATCTGAATCAGGTCTTTGGTATATGATCTATAAAAATGGAAACGGGGAAACTGCATCTTCAGGAAAACTAATCCGGATGAATTACTCTACAACACTATTAGACGGCACATTTTGTTATAGTTCCGATCAAAACGGGCCAAAAGAATTTATTATCGGACAGGGAGGTGTTGAATCAGGCCTGGAAGAGGGAGTATTACTTCTTAAGGAAGGAGATAAAGCAAAATTTATTATTCCACCCCACCTGGGTCACGGTTTACTTGGAGATAGTAAAAAAATACCACCCCGGGCAATTATTGTATATGATGTTGAAGTACTAAGTATATCCGAACCCTAAATTGAATGCTATGAGAGAGTTAAAACAAATTACCAAAATAGTAATGATTATTATCTTCCTATTGTATGGATGCCAGGGAAAAAATCCATATCCCGGATATTCAAAGAATAAAAACGGAATATATTATCATTTACTGAAAATTGGAGAAAATGGGATTAAAGCTAAAGCAGGAGATTTTATTACTGTAAGCATGATTTACAAGACTATTAAAGACAGTCTTTTTTTTAAGGGCAAAAGAAAATTTCAAATCACAGAACCTGATTTCAAAGGTTCAATCGATGAATGTTTTACTATGCTTGCAGAAGGGGATAGTGCAAGTTTCATTATTTCGGCTGACGGATTCTTTGCTCAAACATTAAACAGTTCCCTCCCAAGTTTTATTCAACCAGGAAGCGACATGAAAATTGAAATGAAAGTAGAAGAGATCAATACATTGGAAGACTATTATAAAATGAAAGAAGCATTTCTTTCATGGATAGAAGATTTTGGTGAGTATGAAAAAGTTATCCTGAAACAATACATGGAAGAAGAAAAACTGGATATTGAGCCTGCTAAATCGGGTATTTACCGTATTGTATCAAGACCAGGAAATGGTAAGAAAGTAATAAAAGGAGATACAATAACATTTCACTATGAAGGAAGATTCCTGAACGGTAAGTTTTTTGATTCAACGAAAAAACGCAATGAACCATTCCAGTTTGTTTACGGTACAGAATGGCAGGTAATAAAAGGAATGGAAGATGCATTAGGAATGATGGAAGAAGGTGAAAAATCAATAATCATAATACCATCAGAGCTTGGTTTTGGAGATGAAGGTTCATCAACGGGATTAATACCACCCTATACTTCACTTATATTTGAAGTTGAACTTCTGGAAGTAAAGAAAGGTGAAAACAGTTAAGCAACCTTTTTGTTGTTTTTTGCATCATATAAATGTAAAGTACTGACACATGGATAGTAAAAAGACCAGATTGAATTTTAAGAATCTTCTTGGGTTTATACTTTTTATTTTTCTTGCCATTCAAACAAGTTGTATAAAGGATATTGTGGATGAAGAGCTGGCAAACGAAGAGAACAAATTAATACAACAATATATTGAGGATCATGAAATAGATGTAACACCTATGTCATCAGGGTTGTATTATATTGAAATTGAAGAAGGTGATAGTATTCAACCTGTGCCGGGAAATTATATTTTAATAGAATTTACCGGGCGTTACTTAAAAAATGAAGAAATATTTGCCACTACAGACCTTAATACAGCAATAGCAAATGGGATCTATTCAGATGACATTTTATACGGCCCAAGAAAAACATTAATTGATAACCTGAGGTATATTGGTTTAATTGAAGGTGTCAGCATGATGAAAGAAGGAGGCCGTGCGCAACTGATTCTCCCGTCCTATTTAGCAGAAAATGATTATGTACCATTAATATATGATGTTTCTCTTAATAAAGTAATTGAAGATCCTGAAGCCTATGAAGATATGATGTTAGAAGAGTATCTCTTAAGTTATAATGGTCCCGGTTGGGATAGTTCTGACAATACCCCCAAGCGCAATGAGATTATTTATTTTGAAAATAATGCCGGAAAAGGACCAAATATTATTGAAGGAGACAGTATATCGATTGCATATGAAGGAAAACTTTTAGATGGCAGAGTATTTGAATTTTACAGCCAAGATGAGCCTCTTAACTTAAAAATCAGCAGGGAAAATATTTCAATTTCCGGATTTCTTGAAGGAATACAACTTATGAATGAAGGAGCAAGTGGTACTCTTATTATACCATATGACCTGGCATATGGCGCCGAAGGAAAAGACAAAAAAATACCTCCTTACAGTACCTTAGTTTATAATTTAACTATATTGAAAATTTATTAATCATAAAACCAAATGCAGCAGGCACCCTCCAAATCATCCCTGCAAATCAATTGCCCGCTGCATCTTCCCCTCTTAACTCCATCTACCCTCTTTTTTACTATCCTTTGTTGTTGATATACTTACAGAAAGAATACCTATTAAAGATCCTTTATGGATAATAGGTTCATATGCTGTAAGTATTAATTCATCTCCCTCTTCTACTATACTTGTACAGGTAACTCCTTCATTTATAGCTGTTCCAACCGAAGATGAAAAAGGCAAAACACTACCAACACCTTTTTCTTTAGTGTTTGTGGTTGAAGAGATACAAATAAAACCCATATCAGTCTTCTGATAAACTGCAACTGAACTTCCAACATTTTCTGAAATCGCATCTATCAATAGCTGATCGTTATGCAGTGATATATTCCCAAGATACCATTCCTCTAATGTTTTCGTTCCCCTTGACAAGTCATTTAGCACAATTGTTACAGTTTTATCACACATAATATTTAAATCAACGGCATAAAAATATGTATGTGCCAACTGAAGCGATTCATTCAGGATCTCTATTTCATCCTGAGAGCTATCATTCAATCCAATCAACTCAATTTTAGACGGATCAGCTTCTACCTCCTTTTTCGTCATTGTATCTACCTGGTCCTGTGTGCTAACTTTAAAGTAGATCATAACAAAAAGGTTTACCAAAAGTCCTGCAAATAAGAAGTAATTAACAAATTTGCATGTGTTTATTGACTTCATTTTTAACCCTCCAATACGTATTTAGTTTAGTTTCAGTTTATCGTTTGAATTTACACTTAGCCAATTGCTAAGCCTATAGTTTAAGTAATGCTCATTATTGAGTGTTTCAGGCAATATTGTACCAAAAGCAATCTGGTCATCCAGTTTACTGTCAAGATTAGTAATATTAGAAATATATACTTCATCTCCCTGTCTTATTATAATGTATGAATCCCTTACTATGATCTCGTTTTTACTCATCATTCAACGTTTTAAATAATTTTAGCAAGAACTTTATCTATTGCCTCCACACTAATATCGTCCTTTATCAGATAATTCCTTGCACCCGCTTCCAGCATCTGTATGATATATTTAAAGTCCGAATGAAAAGAAACTGCAATAATGGTCACGTCACGGTATGAGTTCACTGCGGTACGGATTTTTTCAAGTTCCTCCAAATCAGGCATCGTAATATTCATAAATACCAGGTCATATAATCCCTCTTTCATCTTCTCCAAAAACTCTTTTCCATTTTTTGCTGATTCAATTTTTTCCACTCTTGTTTCAAACCGGTCTTCAAGTATAAATCTTAAAGCCTTTTGAAAGTGTGAATTATCGTCAACAATTAAAATTTTAAGTTTTCGCATCCGTCACTCGAATTTATATACAAATATACGTTGATATACAGGTCTCTGTTAATGGCATTCTTACCCAAAAAAATGCGTTCAACACTCATTTTATTATCATTTTAATACGTATATGATAATGGGTATTCACCGACAAAAAAAAGCTGTCCCCCCGCGTAAAGAAGACAGCTAAAACACCATGATCATGAGAAAACACGTTCTCTCAAAAAAAATAGCTGTGCATTAATCTTTAGTAACCAAACCCTTTCATTCTGCACAGCTATTAAAAACCCACTTATCATTCACCATGCTCATAAAACTACAATCCAACCCTACTAATCATTGAGCATTCACTAATCATGATACAAATATATTGCAGGAATTTCTCTCGGGAATATGCATTTTCACCCAAAAAATTATAATAAATACCTAAATACGAATGGGTATTTTCCGACACTATTCTTTAAAACTAACAGCAACAATATAAATTAGGTGCATCTTGATCAGATATCTACTAATTTATTCTTTATGGCATATATTACAAGGCTGATAGAATTGGATGAATTGGTTTTGTCCAGCAGGTTGGCCCTGTGACGTTCAACTGTACGCTGGCTGATAAACAATTTCTCAGATATCTCATAATTTGACAATCCTTTACAAATCAAGGTAAGGACTTCCTTCTCTCTTGAAGATAACTGAATATCTGATTTATCATCCTTTTTACGAATTAAATTAAGCAATAACTCCTGGGAAAAATATGTTTGGCCGTTTAAAACCCTTGTAATTGCTGTTTGCAGTTCCGTATTATCTGCATCTTTTAACAAAAAACCCTTAACACCTATCTCAATCATGGTATTATAGTAATCTTCTTCACCAAACATGGAAAGTACAAGAATAGTTAAATCGGGATATAATTGCAGGGCCCTTTTTGAAGCTTCGATACCATCCATTTCAGGCATATTTATGTCCATTAACACCAGATCTGGTTTATAATTTTTTATTATCTCCATAAACTCAATGCCATTCGAAGCCTCCGCCACAACTTCCACATTATCTATTTCACTTATTAAAAATCTTAGCCCATTCCTGAAGAGCTTATGATCATCTACTAAAACTATGCCAGATTTACCCATATCTTATATTTACTTTTTATTATGTTACTTAATTTATCTCTTCTTCAATTATTTCTGTTTGTACCCTTAGTTCAAATCCAAAACCACCATTTTGGGGTTCAAAAAAGCTATAATTCCCCTCCAGCAAACGAGTACGGTTTATAAGATTATTCATACCCATCCCTTTTGAAATGTTTTTCTTTTTATCAATTCCCTTTCCATCATCTATATAATATAGAGAAAGTACTGAATGGTCATAATTGAGATTTACATCAATACTTTTTGCGCCAGCGTGTTTTATCGTGTTATTTATCAACTCTTTGACAATACGGTAAATATTTGTTTCTATCGGATCTGGGAAACGAAGATTTTGTATATTGTTATTGTAGTTCAACTTTATTTGCGGAGATACTTTCTCAATAAATGTGTTTATTGCAGAGTTCAATCCATAATTTTTTAGTATATGAGGACTTAAATCATTTGATATCTCCTTCGTACTCTGAATAGCTTCTTTAACTATCTCGTTTACTTGTTCAATAATAAAATCCTGTTTTTCCTTGCTTTTAATTTTAGGAAGCGAATTAATATACATTTTAATGCTCGAAAGTAAAGGCCCGATATCATCATGCAAATTAGTTGCAAAACGAGCCCTTTCCTTTTCTTCTGTATCGATAACCGCTTCAAGAATCTTCTTTTCCATTTGTTTTCGTTCTGTTATATCTCTAACAATTGCCTGAATAAATGTGTCATTATCAATAACGAAACTACTAAGGCTTATTTCTGCACTAAACAAGCTGCCGTTTAAACGTTTATGTACCCACTCAAAAATATTAAGTTTACCCTGGAGAGATTCCGTTATTTTTTCAATAGCTTTTTCTTTGGAGGCCCTACCATCTGGCTGAAATTCAGGCGAAAATTCGTAGGGAGTATGATTAATTATCTGCTCCGGTTTTTTGCACCCAAACATCGACAAGGTTTTTGAATTACAGCTAATAAATTTATCATCCCGCATAATAAAAATTCCATCATTCGCATTTTCAAACAACAACCTGAATTTTTTTTCATTTTCAATCAAAGCTGATTCGGCTAGTTTACGAGTTGTAATATCAATAATATATCCATCAAACCAAATCTCATTTTCATTTTCAAATCGGGGCATAGTCTTTAATTGTATCCATATGGTTTCCTTCTTCGACTTTATCAGCCTGAACTCGATATCAAGCAGCTGCATATTCTTCAGCGATTCATTGAGCCTTTTTGTGAGTACATACCTGTCATCAGGATGGACTTTTTTACTTACCGAACTTAAATCTTTAATAATCGCCGTTACTGTAGTTCCGGTAATCTCCTCCATCTGGGCGCTTGCATAGGTAATAATATATTTGTTTTTAGCACCAATATAACCTCTGAATATTGCTCCTCCTGGCAAATTATTACTTAATATACGAATGCGCTCTTCACTTTTAAAAAGGTCATTTGTTCTCTTCAGCACAAGTTCTTCCAGTTGTTCTTTGTATTTCTTTAATTCCAATTCTGTTTCACGTCTGATATCGTTCTCTTTCTGAAGCTGGTCATTCACAAGGTTTAATTCTTCTACAGCAACATTAAGCTCTTCATTTGTAGCAGCTAATTCACTATTAATTTGCTGAATTTTCTCAGTTCTTTCATCTACAAGCTTCTCAAGATTAATACGGTACTCTTCAAGCTCTTTTTCGGATTTCTTTTGCTGGGTAATATCATGAAATATCACAATACCTGCTGTAACATTGCCTGATATATCGTATATGGGAGCAGCATTGCATGATACCCATCTTTCTTCCCCATTTTCATAGTGGATAATTGCTTCTATGTTTTTTGAGGTAATTCCTTCCAACACAGCTTTTGACAATGGAAGATCCTGAGATGCAAATTGCCTGCCATCCGGGTAATATACTTTCCAGTATTCCGGATGATATTTTACAGGGATATCTGTCAATTTCCTCTTGGCATCACCTCTTATGCCCAATGCCGCAGAATTCGCAAAACGAATATGAACATCTGGTGCATCGGCTATTAATATTCCTGATGGTGATTGTTCGATTGCTGCAAGCAAAAGTCCCCGGGTTTTTTCAAGCTCCCGCTGCATTCTTCGCCTTTCAGTTATATCCACAATCGATTCAATAATACACCTCTCTCCCTTAATATCTACTAATCTGCCAGACAATATGCACCGGAGTCTCTTTCCTGTTTTTGTATTTATTTCGACTTCCAGATTTCTATATTCACCATCCTGTATTAACAGGTTTTTTGATTTTTGCCGTCTGTTAAAATCTAAATATCCAAGTTCATCTGTTGTATGATTTATTACCTCTTCCCTTTCATACTCAAGCGCTTTTAAAAACTCTTCATTTACATCCAATATAACACCTTCATCATATGTAACAATAACTTTGAAATCGGGGCTAAGCATAAAAGCTGATGAAAATTTTTCTTCACTTTCCTTTAATTCCTGGTTGTAGCGCACAAGGCTTTCATTTGCTTGTTTTAGTTCAGACAACAGATTCTCATTTTCCTGTCTTAAGTTATAAATCTCCAAAGCTTTAGAGAATGTAACATCAACATCCCTTTTGTTCCATGGTTTTACAAGATAACTAAAAACCTTACCTTTATTTATTGCATCAATGATATCCTCTGAATCAGTATATGCCGATAGGATAATTCGTTGAGTATTCGGGAATTTATTTGCAACCTGCTCCAGAAAATCTGTCCCTTTCATCCCGGGCATGCGCTGGTCTGTAACAACAACCTTCACCAGATGTTGTTTTAAAATTTTCAGCCCCTCAATTGCAGAGAGGGCAGTATAAATATGATATTCCTTTTCGAAGGTAAGCAAAAACCCATCCAGGTTTGCCTGTTCATCATCAATATATAAAATTGGTTCCTTCATAAGGGAGATTTGAAGAAATGTTACATTATTATAGATCAGTAAACACTTATAGAAATATACAAAAAAAAACAATAAAATCCGAGAATTATTGTGCGGGGAGTTTTACGGATTCTTCTCTAAAAAGTAAATTTTAATAATAAGAACAAATTTATATCTTTGAATAAATCAGCATCCATTCCAATGAATTATTACTTTGTAGCTCAAATTAAAATAAAGGACGAAGATGAATATCAAAAGTATATAAGTAAATGTGATGATATTTTTTCAAGGTATAAAGGTAAGTATCTGGCTGTAGATAATCAACCAAAACTGCTTGAGGGTAAATGGTCCTACACCCGAACTGTAATTATTCAATTTCCGTCAGAAGAAAATTTTAATGAATGGTATTATTCACCTGAATATCAGGAAATATTAAAACATCGTTTACATTCAGCACGGTGTGACACAATATTAGTCAAAGGACACGAATTATAACCATATTAAAGATATAGATCACTATTACAGCCCATCATATTTGAACATTTTTTATATATTTACTTCAAATTAAAAACCGATTTTACTAAACAAATAATACTGTCATGAAAAAACCATGTTTTTTTGTCATCATTTTAGCATTTCTGTTTTCTTTTCATAATGTGAATGCTCAAACTCCAATAATAGTAAATTATGAAGATTATCAAGCCGTAATACAACCCACCATGTGGGGCATATTTTTCGAAGATATAAATTTTGCTGCCGATGGTGGTATATATGCAGAACTGGTTAAAAACCGTTCTTTTGAATTTTATAAACCACTCATGGGATGGAAACGTCTAAAAAGAGAAGATAGCAAAGGGGATTACTACATACTTAATCATGATGAAATGTCTGAAAATCCTCGCTTTGTGAGACTTGAATGCGAGGAAGGCGAGTATGGTTTTGAAAATGAAGGCTTCCGGGGTATGGGATTGAAAAAAGATATGGAATATAACTTCTCTATCTGGGCTAGAAAAATGGGAGACAATAGTCCAATGCTCGTTATCGAATTATTAGATAGTACCAACAAAATAGTTGGCTCTTCAACTATCTCAAACTTAACTTCTGAATGGAAACAATACAAAACAAGCTTCACGTGTTCGGCAGATGAACCAAAAGGTAGAATGAACCTGTATATCACACAAGGAACTCTGGATATAGATATGGTATCATTATTCCCAAAAGACACCTGGAAACAACGTGAAAACGGGTTGCGTTCAGACCTGGTGCAAATGCTTGCCGACCTTGAACCCGGATTTCTCCGTTTTCCCGGTGGATGTATTGTTGAAGGACATGACCTGAGTGTTCGCTACCAATGGAAAAAAAGTGTAGGCCCGGTCGAAGATCGTAAAGTGATTGTAAACCGATGGAATACGGAATTTATGAAAAGACATACACCTGATTATTTTCAATCATTCGGATTGGGTTTTTATGAATATTTTCTTTTGGCTGAAGATATAGGTGCTGAACCTCTCCCAATCATCAATTGCGGAATGGCCTGCCAGTTTAACACAAAGGAACTGGCAACCATGGATCAACTTGGGCCCTATATTCAGGATGCTCTTGATCTGGTAGAGTTTGCCAATGGAAGTACAGATACAAAGTGGGGAAAAATCAGAGCCGATATGGGACATCCTGAGCCATTTAACTTAAAATACATGGGAATTGGCAACGAACAGTGGGGCAAACAATACCTGGAACGATACGATGAGTTTGCCAAAACATTTCGCGAAAAACATCCTGAAATTAAACTGATTGGAGCTGTTGGTCCAAGCCCTGATGACAGCCGCTTCCGCTTTTTATGGGATGAATTCAAAAAAAGAGAAGGAGAAGTTGACCTGCTTGATGAACACTATTATAAGAATCCTGACTGGTTTTTGGCAAATGCAACCCGCTACGACAATTACGATCCCGGGGGGATAAAAGTATTCGCAGGGGAATATGCATGTCATGGCCCGGAAAACAACGATCCAACCTCAAGAAATACCTGGTTAAGTGCACTGTGTGAAGCTGCCCTTATGACTGGTTTGGAACGCAATGCCGGGGCAGTGAATATGTGCTCATATGCACCGCTTTTTGCACATGTAGATGCCTGGCAATGGCGTCCTGACCTAATCTGGTTCGATAACCTGCATGTAGTTGGTACACCTAACTATTATGTACAAAAACTTTACTCAACACACAAAGGCACAAATGTGGTTCCTATAACTTCAAACGACCAAAACCTAACCGGACAGGATAGCTTATATGCAAGTGCAACGGTAGATGCAAACAAAAAACTTCTTTACGTAAAAATTGCTAATACTTCTGGGCAAACAGTGCCTGTTAATTTTGATCTTGAGGGTAAATCCGGGCTAAAAGGAACTGGAAAAGTTAATACTATGTCCTCACAAGAACTATTGATATATAATACCATAGAAAAACCTGCTCAGATAGTTCCAATAGTGAAAGAAATAAAACTGAAAGGAAAAACATTGACCTATTCACTTGAACCAAAATCTTTCAATGTATTTGAAATACCTTTGAAATAAAAAAGCTAAATTAGTTTTTAAAGATGTTAGTATATTAAACTAAAAATAATTTTTATGTTATGTCGTAAATTCATTTATTTGATACTGCTATTTACTATTCATGTATATAGTAATCATTTAGACACAACCCTTTTTACTTCCGATTTTGAAAAGGAAACGTTTAAAAACTATCTAAAATCAGGAAATATAGATCCAATTGACCTGTTTATTGGATTTGAATTTGAAAATGGGAACCTTTTATCTAAGGATATTATAAAAAGTTATATTTCGGAATTGAAGAATAAAGGAATTCCTGATTATAAGACCAAAAAGAAATTAAAATATATCTATAAAGATGTTCATTCAAGATTTCTTAAAAAATATAATGATCTTGCTTTTTTTAAAGATATTTTTAATAATGGAGATTATAACTGCGTAACCGCAAGTGCTTTATATTGTTTTGTTTTACAGGCCCTGGATATTAAATATTCCATTAAACAAACACCCACTCATGTATACATTATAGCGGATCCTGAAAACACTATGTACCTTATTGAAACCACACTTCCTGTGAAAGGCATTATTCAATTTGATGATAAATATAAAAAGGCTTATATTGAATATTTGCATAATACAAAAATAATTTCAGATAGTGAATTCACAACACAGTCCACAGATGCGTTGTTTCAGAAACATTACCTGGTTGATGAAAGCATTTCATTAACAGAATTAGCAGGAATCCAATATTACAATAAGGGAATACAACTTTTCAATGACAAAAAATTCACTGAGGCAAGTCCATATTTCGAGAAAGCAAATATACTTTTTCAATCCAACATGGTGCAATTCATGTTCAGTAATAATCTAGCAAATATATTGGATACTGAAACAGGCAACAAACAATTCAAGGGTGCTTCACTAGCCAAATTTATTAACTGCAATGCAGGAAACGACCAAATAACAGGCATTATCGATAACTATTTCCAAAATGTCACAAATGAGTTGATAATAAACCATCCAGACATTAGAGCATATCAACAGTATTACAATGAATTCAAAACAATAATAAACGATACTATTAAATGCAATAATATTGACCAGAATTATTATATCTTCAGCGCCCTGTATTATTATTCCAACTACGCCTATCCAAAGTCGTTATCGTTTCTTCAAAAAGCATATTCCCTGAACAATGACAATATTCAAATTAAAGAAATGGTAAAAGAAGTTATGGGCAAACATCTCCTGCAGGATGATGACTACGAAGCCAGTATTGATTCAATAGAATATTACTACGACCAATTCCAATTCTTAATGAAAGAGAAAGCACTACAAAGATTCCTGTTATATTGTTATTCACAATCGATTGCACACTATTTAAAACAAAACATTTACGATGAAGGAAATGCATTAATAAATAGATTTGAAAAACTGATTGACCAAATAGAAGGAGTTGAAATAAGTGATGAAGTAATGAATCTAATATATGGCAATCTTGCAATGTATCATCAAAGAATGTCGCGTGATGACCTGGCAAAGGAAGCATTGAAAAGGGGACTGGAAATTTCACCCGACAACAAAGCATTAGCACGCTACTTGGAAGGAATTAATAATCCCCGGGCGAGGTATTCGTATCAAAAGTATGATCAAAAATATACAGATAAATATAACTTGTATCTCTCACTTACACGCGCAAACCGTAATGTTATTGGAGCAAATGTTGATAAATACATTTGTAGAAAATGGAAAATGAGTAAAATCATAAAAAATGACAAAGAGGTTGACGTGCCTTCTTCTAAAAGAATGACCCTGACATTTATTGAATCAGGAAAACTAATTTTTGATGAAGGTCCCAGTCAATATGAAGGAACCTGGATATTTGACAGATCCAATTGCATGATAACATATAGAAACAAAAGAGATAAAGCTGAGAATTTTCTTATAATAAGAGAAATTTCCGCAAATACTTTGCGAGCCTTAATGTTGTCAGAAAACAATGTTGGTGAAGCTGTTGAAGTTATTCTTTCATCATATTGATAGATATTCCATTTCATGGAACCTCACACATTTGTAAAATATTTTACTAGATTTGAAAACTTTGAAGAACAAACCTATTTTTTATAATAAAACCCCAAACTATGAAAAAACCACAAATGAAAACCTTAAAACCCATTTTAGCTATTTCAACAACACTTTTGTTCGCTTTTGCATGTAAAGGCCCTTCAGAAAAGATTGAAGTACAACAAATTCTAAATGTAATGGATTTTGGAACCGTTGGCGATGGTATTACTTATGATGGACCTGCAATACAGGCAACCATTGACTCAGCTGCAAAGCTGGCTAATGGTGCACAAGTTTTGGTGCCGGGTGGACATCGTTACCTGATAGGCACCATAGAATTAAAAAGTGATATGGAGTTTCACCTGGATAGTGCTGCAGAATTATTTATTAGCACCGATACCAATCATTATGTGAATGATGCTGTAATCACTGCCTTGGGAGCCAAAAATCTTAAAATATCAGGGAAAGGAAGTATCTATGGACGCGATCTTGAATTTATGACGAACTACGATGAAAAAGATGAATGGTATATTTTTAAACCCTGGAGACCAAAAATATTTGTACTTACACAATGTACAAATCTTGAAGTACGTGATATTACTTTTGGCGCAGCACCCTATTGGGGTTTGCATATGCTGGGATGCGACACTGTGCTTGTCGATAACATTAAAGTAAGGAACAACCTGAAAGTGCCTAATTGCGATGGTATTGACCCTGATCATTGCCGCAATGTGGTAATTCAAAACTGCGATATAATTTGCGGTGATGATGCTATTGTAGTGAAAGCTACTCGTCAAACTGAGGATTATGGCCCCTCTGCCAACATTCATGTAAAAGACTGCCTGCTTGAAACTCAGGATGCAGGTGTAAAAATCGGGACCGAGACCACACAGGATATTTATGATATCGTATTTGAACGTTGCAAAATTGTAACCAGCTGCCGTGGTATTGGCATCCAGTTACGTGATGAAGGAAGTGTATACAACATAACCTACAGGGACATTGAATTTGTTTCTAAATATCATTCCGATCCCTGGTGGGGACGCGGAGATGCCATATCTTTCACAGCCATTCCCCGGACTCCTGAAACCAATATCGGGACCATTCATGATATTACCTTAACTAATATCAAAGGGGTTTCTGAAAATAGTATACGTTTTTACGGTACAAAAGAAAGTCGGATTAAAAACATAACACTTGATAGTGTGAACATTACCCTGAACAAAACAACACAATACAAGGGAGGTCTTTATGATAACAGACCTACTAAAGCCTATAAAGATATTGTGATGACGGATAATCCTGCAATCTATATCCAATATGCTGATAGTATAACCTTGAAAAATGTATCAGTGAAATGGGGTGATAACAGACCTGATTACTACACAAATGCTTTAAAAGCTGTAAATTCAACAGCAATTATAACAGAAAACTTCACCGGTGAAGCTGCACATCCTGAAAAGTATAAAGCTATTTCAATTGAATAATTAGACCTTATTAATCTTTTAGTGAATTTTAGTGTTTTAGTGGTAATTGTTCTTAGCCATTAAAGCACTAAAAACCCGTAATAAAAAATAATACAAATGATCCGCTATGAAACCTAATAAAATTCTTATACTCATTCTAACAATGACTGCTTTCCATTCTTTTTATTCGGTGGCTCAACAAGATACGATATTTAAAATCTTCCAGTTCCCGGCAAATATGATACCCTGCATTGATGGGAATGCAGATGACTGGTCAATAGTGCCTGAAGAATATTATGTCGGTAACAAATTCCTGGTGGACGATAATAAAAAATACGATCACCTTGATCCGAAAAACCTGGATATAAAAATCATTGTGGGCTGGGTTGAAGGTATGAACAGGCTCTATTTTTTGTACGAAGTATATGACGATTACTGGGACTATAGCCGTACCGACCTGCACCACGATATTTTTGAAGTGGTTGTTGATGGTGACCAGTCCGGTGGTCCGCTCATTGACCGCTTTCATCCCAATACAAATATGGACAAATGGGATAAATATTTTAGCTTTCATGGAGTACATGCACAAAACTATCATATTTACACGCCTGCCGAAGGCCAGGATTGGGCCCTTGCCTGGGGTTGTCAACCCTGGATAAAGGATCTCCCTTATGCCAATGTAGCTTACACTTATGACTTTAAGCCTGGTGAATCAGGAAAACTAATCATGGAATTCTGGATTACCCCCTTTGATTATGCCGGAGCTGAAGGCCCTGAAAGAGCAGTTGAATCAATTCTAAAAGAAAACAAAAACATAGGTCTCTGCTGGGCCTTTATTGACTTTGATGATGTAAACGCCCAGAAAAACAACGGTTTCTGGAATCTCTCCGACAAGCACACTATGTATGGCAAAGCCTCAGAACTTCGCACATTTAAACTTATGCCCCTGTTGCCCGAATTGCAGCCGAAGATTGATGCCCGGTGGGACTTTAAAGTAATTGACATGAACCGAAGACTGGTTGCATTCCAGGATAAATCCATAGGAAACATTACTTCATGGAAATGGGACTTTGGAGATGAAACTGCATCCACCGAACAGCATCCGATACATACCTACAAAGAAGCCGGGATGTATATCGTTACACTCTATATAGAAGGCCCTGACGGAAAGTCGAGAAGGGCTAAGGTTTGGGATGTGACGGTCAGGTAGGAAGCTGTGAGATGAGTGATGGGTTAAATGGCAGTAGCAGTAGCAGTAGCAGTGGCAGTATTATAGTTCAATATGCAGTAGCAGTGGCAGTGGCAGTAGCATTATTATAGTTCGATTATTCAAACTTAAAAGACTGCAATAGTATCTTTCGAACATTGTCCTCTAACTGAAAGCCATTAGTGGTTATACAAATTGTTTTTTTACCATTTGAAAAATAAAAGAATTCGCATTGTCCCCCGATAGGTTTGGGTCCTGATGTTTTACATAACAAGCCACACTCATTGAAATGATAAACCCCTGTCCAGTTCTGTCCCTTGATGTTTTCAACCTTTACGGTGTTGTTCGCCCGGTCGTAGGTAGTATAAGTATCACCGGTTTTTATATATTGACCATCCTCCTCAAGTGTAGTGGTCAAATCCGTACTATAAAACATCACCCGAAAGATTATTCCTTCATAGCAGTCATCATAAATGGCTATTTCCTCCTCATTCGTCGGTTTACATGTTCCTATAAAAAAGTCGTCTGCATCTTCTTTTAAAATGACCCATGAATCCGGGATATTAAAAGAAAAACCATGATCACTATCCCTGTATGTTTTGTATTCTCTCTCCTGGCCTGCAACAGAAGTAATCATGCAAAAATAAAGAATAATAGAACCAAAGGCTTTTAAATGAATTTTTCTATCTGTCATCTATTTTTATCATTAATGTTTAAATCCTTTATAACCAAATCTAAGATCGTATATCATCTATTCAATATCCACCACCAGTATCATATCCTTTGTATAAACCGGCGCTTCATCAACATCTTCATCCTGTATCGGATTATTGAAATAACCGACCACTTGTATGCCGATCTCCAATTTGTTTGTTTTAAAATCTATTGAGATCACTTCAATTACAACTCCATTACCGCCAAAGAAATTTGCATATCCGCCAATCCGCTCATATACGCCTGATCTTTCCTCATATATTATAATCGCTGCATCATAACCTTCGCGTAAGTATGTAGTGATGAGGTACATATTCCCTGAATTTGATATCCGAAGCTTTTTAAATAGCTGCCATTTTGCCCCATTCTGTCCGTTTATTTCGTCTGTAAAATTCTTATCATCCCCAAAATATTCAGTTTCCGGGATTCCAGAAATACTTTCATAATCACTGCTTACAATTTTACCAGTAATATTTATTGTATCAACAGGGACATCATCCTGTCCATAAATTACCGAATGCAAGCAGATAATGTATATAATAAAAACAAAAAAAGTCTTGTCCATGGATATATATTGGCTTTACGAAATTATCAATTCTTTTTTTTGACAGGGTCCTATAACAAGATTTTAAAACAACTAATTCGTACTTATTCCGGATCCTGGTATTTCTCAATAAGTTTCACAAGTATTTTATCGCAAACAGTGGCCGTATTTTCATTATATGAATTTGTTCCTGCGATGAAGGCGCGATTGATCTCAGGGGCAATCCAAACAGTAACATACCACATAGTATTGCTACCGGCATGAGTAATTGCAGTTCCATTAGCCCAATCCCGTTGAACGACACTCCATCCGCATGCGTAATCCTCCACCGGATCAATTAATTTATTGATTATATCGCGTTCAAGTATTTTTGTATTTCCGTGTTTTAAGAAAAGGGTAATAAACCTGCCCCAGTCTTCTATTGATGCATGAACTGTCCCTGCAGGTCCTAATGCTTCCGGATTATCCAATTGTAAAGGCTGCCACCCACTCAGAAATATGGCATGCCCCCAGGGTTGATCAACCTGGTCCTTTGTATTCGGCGGTCCAAAACCTGCAGTGCTCATTCCAAGTGGAACAAACAGGCGGTCATTCATAAAAGTTTCCCAACTTTGACCGGTTATTCGTTCTGCCATGCACCCTGCGATCATATAACCCAAATTAGAGTAGTTATACTCTCCTGCATTGAATTGACCCGGATCTTTCAGGTTATCCCTCATAATAGATAATCTTCTTTCCTTTATTTCCAAACTATCATAAGCGTCCCAGTCAGTGGCATTTCCCTCAATACCCCCTCTGTGTGTAAGCAACTGATGAAGCGTAACATTATGATAGTCCGGGTGAATAATGCCAATTAATTCCGGAAAGACATCGATAATTGTTGTTTCCCATTGTATATCATTATCGGCAACCAGGGTGGCCATTAAAGCACTGGTCATTGCCTTGGTACAGGAACCCAGATGAAAAAGGTCATTATTGGTAATCTGTTCGGATGCACCCACCTTGCGCACACCTGCCGATTCAATAAGTAAGATCCCGTTTGAATCCAGGATAGCTGCAACGACTCCGGGTATATTTTTTTCTGTAACTGTTTTATCTAAATATTCATCAAGACTTAGATTTCCAGATTCCGGCTCCTCATCATCCTTTTTGCACGAAGTATATAATACAAAAAAAAACAGGCCTAAAACGATAGTCATTAAAACGCGTGCCTTCATATTTATGCTTTTAAGTTAATTATCATAATAAATATCTGTTCCTGTACAAACTTGTTCTATATCAAATGGTGTGCCATTTGAATTTCCTAGTGGCCAAGTTAATGAAAATATACAGAGGATAATTACGTATACAAAAAAAAAAGAAAACTGCTAAAAATATTTTTGTAATACCCCATCATTATAAAAATCATATCTGAAAGCTAACATTTAGCATTGATTTTTAGAAAAAATGCCGTATCACATCATGCCGGGTTTTAAATGAGTAATTAAAATTTCAATGATAAAAATTGAAGTATAAAGAAGCAGTGCCATCCTTCCGCGTGAGATTCGCCTGTCTTTCATCATAATTGCGGAAACTTGCGTTGTATCATACCATAAAATATCTTAAATAGTTTTCCTGTTCGCGTATACTTCTATATATTTATATCAAAAACAGCAAAAAAGTAAACCGGTATTTTGTTTTTAAAAAAAATGGGGCACAGGAGTCAAAATTCAGGAGTCAGGAGACAGTCCTGTTTTCGCCAGAGTTATGGTGGATAAAGAGTCAGCCTGCCCTCGTTGAAACTTTTTCGGAAATGGTAACTTTATGAGCTGGTTATTTCACCTTCATGATCATAAAAATGATGCCGCCCATATCAGCTATAAATAATAATGTTGAAATTTTATGCACCCATTGCATGGAAGTGAGCATTCTATCAAGGCTCATCAACGCTCCTGTTACCAGTAGTACCAGCATTACAACAATGGCAATAATCAACAAGGCTATAAAAGCCATACTCACTTCGTAGTGCTTTACCAGGTTTGTAAAAATAATGGAAGCATATACTACAAATGCAACCGTAGTAAGTTTATGAATGGTAAATGGGAAATTACCATAGGGTTTGCCTGTTTTATGCAGGAAAAATCCAACCAAGATAGTAATTAAAACCAGAGCTACAATAATTATAAGTTTTAGCATCATTCCGGGTTGTGTCATTTTTATATGATTTTAAGTAATTGTATAAAATTAGTGAAATCCGGAAAATGCTAAAAAGTATATTGAATTACCCTCAAACCTCACACTCGCTCTTACTCTCCTCCTGACTCCTGAATTCTGTCTCCTGGCTCCTTACGTATCTTCTCCCTGGCGGCCTCAATATATGGCACAAAATAATCCGGCTTATATTCCTTTGAGCATGTGATATAAAACTTCACGAAGTAATTGTCTACAACAAAAAGA
Source organism: Bacteroidales bacterium (assembly GCA_016926235.1). The sequence continues at coordinate 23,318 of JAFGOZ010000010.1, forward strand.
TAACACAAAGCCTGCAGTCCGTTTGGTTCAAGGAACATTTTAGAGGCTGTGGCATTTTGGGTAAATACCTTTAATTCTTTTACCCCTTCGATTTGGATTTTATGTTTCTTGATCTCAGGCCCATTCTCCGAATTTATATCCATATATTTCTTATGAAAAGCCAACGCTTCAGCTTCTGTATTAAATTTAAGCCTTATATCATAAAACTGGTCAATATTTTTGGTATTCACATCAGCGAATGTCCATATCTGACGCCAATTTAATGCATGGGTCAGTTTCATATCCTGCAAAAGGGTTGAATCCAGAAAAACTTCGCGTGCAAGGGTATCCTGCTGGTTTACTTTATCCATCAGGTTGCGCAAAGCATCCCTGTCCTGTCCATAAGTCGCGAGTGTTATAACCATAAAAAATGATGCGGCAGCTTTTTTCATAGATGCATTTTTATACTTCATGAATGTTTACACAATATTGCACATATTTTATCAAATAACGAGATATTTTATGGATTATTTAAAACACTATGAATTATCTTGGCTTTGGTCTGATATTATTCAAATTATTTCTCGCAGATTAACGCAGATATTTTTGCGGATTTTCGCTAATGAATGATATCTTGTTTGAGAAAACCTCCTGGGAATAATTAATTAGAAATCATTTGGTTACACTTCGCAATATTCTCCATTCAGTCCTGTTTCCCGGTCCTGAAATCCTTCAATTTAATCCCTTCAGCAACATGTCGTTTCCAGTACCTGGTAAGTGATGTGTACGTGAATAAAATATTAATCAACTTAATATGTACGAATTTGATAAAGAACCAGTAAAAAGGGAAAAACAGAATACATACAATAAGCAGCAACCAGTACATATTCAGGTTAGTAAAAGCCAGACCAAACAGTATTAATACATACGAAATAATGCAGATTCTTGTAATCCACGATTGTATAGACCTCTTAGGACATATATTCATACAACGCATACAGCTTTCACAGGTAATTTTCCAATAGGGCATACCGTTGCGTATTTCAATGGCATTCACAGGACAGTATTCTTCGCAGATACGACAATTATTACATTTGTAAGATGAAAACAAGGTTTTAGCCAAAAAGAATCGACCTATAAATACATATAAAGGAACAATCCAGGAAACTGCAATATCAAACCACAGTTGGGTCCAAACGGTATATCGGAAATATTTTTTACCTGAAAAAACCTTACTGCACATCTTATGCACTATGCGATGGCAACGTGCCGTCATTTGGGCAGCAGCCTTATCCGTATTGGGAGGGAAGAAAGAAGTCCAGCTGTGAGGCATATCCAGTGGCAATGAACCAACCACCCTGTAACCTTTGAACAAAAAGATAAAAACAGCGAGCCACTGAGCAAGTCCTGTCATCCCGGGAATATAGAACTTCCACATTTTGGCACCTGCCTTTGTATTTACAAATAAGACATCTGCGTTATTTATTTTTGGAAACCTCCAAAGGAATTTCATCATCAGCCAGGGAGGCGCAAAACCATGTGTTGGGTAGGTAAATGCAATAAGTGATTTACCATCAGGTTGTGCCTGCTTAAAATCTTCAAGCTTTTCAATAGATATAATAGATGTATCCAACTTTTCATTGTCCCCGTTTTCCTTAATCAACCTTGCTGCCGAAAGAGCGTTGCCTGTGCCGGAGAAGTAGTAAATATATAGGTTTTGGTAGGGATTCATACTATATTACAAATTGGTTATTTACTTCATCATGGTATTTATTTCACCGTTTATATGGGTTTATTTGACTAAAAAAACCTATCCAATTCTCCCATAAAATATAGAGAAAGAAGGAAAAATGGCAAACCGAGCAATGCAAGTATTATTAAATTCCTGAACTGGGAAGGTCGCTTTTCATCTGAAAATTCATTATTCTCCTTCTTAATTTGTGACTGAATAAATTCACTCATTGCATCATTCCTGAAAAATCTTTGTTGGTTTTTTGCTGGTATAAAGGCAATTTTCTTCTCTAATCCTGTATCACTCTCCCTGTATTTTATGGTTACAAAAAAGGGACAGGTAATATCATATTTGGTAATCCAGATTAAATCATGGTAAGAAATAAATTTTTGTTTCTTAAATTCCCTAATTACAATTCCCTTTTCCGAAGTTTCTATGTTTTTAAGCCTGAAGGGAAACTGGACAAGAAATAGTAACACCCATAAATACATAACCATAAATCCTTTATTATGAGCTATCAATTCAGGATCATCAGTATTCCATGTCATAACCATTTGAAATACAGGGCCTATTATAAATATTACCGGAAATAAGTATTTATAAATAAATGTCTGGGAAGAACTTTTGTACATGGCTTTTAACTTTAAATGATTTTTAACTGCCAATATCGTTATTTTTCATGAAAAATAATGCACATACAAATAAAACATTCAACCTAATGTTCAATTTCAATATTATCATCTTGCATAAATATCTCCATGGATTGTGAAATAAACTCCTCCTGAACAAACACATAATCCGTATTATAAGTAGAGATAACAAAAACACTAATCCCATTTTCCTTCAACGGTTTTGTTATATCATGGATAATACCAACAAGTGAGAAATCCAAAATTCCTTTAACCTTAAATCCCTTCCATGGTTTACTTACTTTCAAATAACTGGATACATCCTTACAATTTGTCAGCACTGACAACTCCTCATCAGTTTGAGTAATTGAATAAAAATTCGACTCAAGAATTGAAGAAGGGACCTGTTCCTCTTTTCCAAATTGATAAATATAAAATGAATCATTTAAAGGGATAAGAGTTATCATATTTAAATTAAAAATATCTTCTTGTTTTCTTCTTATAGACATTATAGTTGCCGCCAAACCTCATTATCAAATATTTTTCTTCTTTTAAAATGATGAAATGAAATATTATAATGCTGTACAAACCCAAAATTACAAAAATAAGAATTGGCATATACAGCATACATGCAAAAGTGAACAGATTAAATCCCAAATACATAGGATTACGTGAAAATCGGTAAAGACCTTTTGTTTTAAAAGCAGTATTATCTGATGATAACCCAAAACGTGTTGACCTCCCAAGATGCAACAGGCTAAAGAAAAAAATTACTGAAGCAATTACTGCAAAGCTGTAAGATATTAATATAAGGTAATAATTCTTTTGCCATTCTAACTTATACGCAACGGAGACAGCAAGAATGTATATTGTCCATACAACATAACCTGCAATTTTCCCTGAATAGAAAAGTAAAGGATGTATTGCGGGTTTACCAAAAAAATCCATACAATCTAATGATATTATGTTTCCAATGCCTCTAATAAATCCTCTATCAGATCTTCAAGATATTCAATGCCGACAGAAAGTCGGAGCAATTTATCAGTTATTCCTTCCTGTCTTTTTTCTTCGGGGCTAAGATGCCGGTGCGATGTCATGGCAGGGGCACAAATAATAGTTTCAACCCCGCCAAGGCTTAATGATGGCCTGATAAGTTTCAGCTTCCTCTGAAATTTAACTACATCCTTATCTTTTAGTTCAAAGGATAGCATCGCGCCAAATCCTTTCATCTGTCTGGCAGCCAATGCATGGTTTGGATGACTTTCCAAACCCGGGTAATTTACTTTGCTCACTCCTGTATGGTTCTCCAAAACTTTCGCAATATGTATGGCATTCTCATTTTGTCGCTCTACACGCACACTTAATGTTTTAATGCTTCGCTCCAGCAAATAACACATCAATGCATTAAGGCTCCCACCAAGGCTCAGCGCCATTTCTTTCACCTTCTTCATATGTTTCGCCGATCCAATAGCTACCCCTGCACAAATATCACTATGGCCTCCCAGGTATTTAGTTGCGCTGTGAACCACCACATCAATTCCTAATTCAAGCGGATTTTGGTTTATCGGTGATGCAAACGTGTTGTCAATGATAGTGATAATACCTTTTAAACGAGCCATCTGGGCTACAGCTGCGATATCCGTAACAATCAGCAACGGATTGGAAGGGCTTTCGATAAAAATAAGCTTCGTATTGGATTGAATACATGCTTCAATATCATCAATACTTATACCCTTGGCTACACTATACGAAAGACCCCATTTATCAAACTCCTTCGTTCCCAGATGGTAGGTGCCTCCATATAATCCTTTTTGAAAAACGGCATGGTCACCTGCTTTTAAAAAACTTAAAAGGACGGTGGTAATAGCAGCCATACCCGAGCTGAAAATCACTGCATCTTCCCCTTTCTCAAGCGTTGCCAGTTTCTTCTGTAAAGCTGACTGGTTGGGAGTATTAAAATAACGGGGATAAAACCTTTCATCGCTATCAAGATATCCAAATGCGGTTGATGTATGAATGGGAGTATTTGCTCCTCTGTACACTTTGTCATGTTGTGTGCCTGCATGTACACATTGGGTGCTCTGTTTCATTTTTTATGATATGATTTATGTGGCTAAAGCCAACTTGAATTTTTTTGTTTACTCCGTAGGCTAAAGCCAACGATAATGAATCAATTTAAAATCCAACCGCTTATAAAAAATCAATAAAATACTGCGTGATCTTCCACCACATGTGGATACGGTCCATACCACGCACATTATGTGCATGATTGGGATATACAAAGTAATCTATTAATTTCCCGTTTTCAACACAGGCATTTACAAAACTCAGGCTATGCTGCCATACTACCGTAGAGTCCATAGCTCCGTGTATTATTAGTAATCTGCCTTGAAGATTCTCCACTTTGTTATTTACATTTGTTAGCTCATATCCATCAGGATTCTCTTCAGGTGTATCCATATATCGCTCTCCATACATCACTTCATAGTATTTCCAGTCAATAACGGGTCCCCCGGCGACTCCTGCTTTAAACACTTCCGGATAATTCAGCATAAGGGAAATTGTCATATATCCACCGTAACTCCATCCATGCAAACCAATGCGCTTTTCATCAACATAGCCAAGAGACTTAAGATACTCTACTCCTTTTATCTGGTCCTTCATCTCGATCTGTCCAAGCCGCCTGAAAGTACAACTTTCAAATTCCATCCCTCTTGCTTCAGATCCCCTGTTATCCATTGTAAATACAATATAACCACGCTGAGCCATATATTCCATCCACAATTCCGTAGGATCGTACCACGAATTTAAAACCATTTGTGCATGAGGTCCTCCGTATACATAGACTATAGCGGGATACTTCTTCTCAGCATCAAAATCCGGAGGCAAAAACAATTTATAGTACAATTCCGTTTCTCCGTCATCTGCAAGCAATGTACCTAATTTAACTTCGCCAAGACTATAATCTGCAAGGGGATTATCTGAAGAAACTAGTTTTTTGACCATCTTCCCTTCTGTATTTATCAGGTTTATCTGGTTCGCATTTTTCATAGATGAAAAACAATCAATAATATATTTCCCATCCGTACTTACATAAGCATCGTGTACACCTGCATCTTTTGATAGTTTTTTTATTTCTCCATTATTCATATCTGTTTTATAGATATGTCTTTCTACCGGATTTTCTTTGGTGCTGATAAAGAATATCTCACTTCCATCGCTATCCGCCTGTAAAAGTCCGGTCACTTCCCATTCACCTTTAGTTAATTGCCGTATCAGGCTTCCGTTGGTATTATATAGATACAGGTGATTATACCCGTCTCTTCTGCTTTGATATATAAATTGATCTGGTTTGCCAGGAAGAAAATATAAAGGATGTAATGGTTCCACATATTTATCATGTTTTTCTTCAAAGAGGGTTTTTATAAATTGTCCACTATGCGCATCGTATTGGTTCAATTTCATATGGTTTTGGGCCCTGTTAAGAACCATGATAAAAATATATTTTTCATCAGGCGACCAGCTTATATTGGTTAGATATTGGTCAGAAGGTGCACCGGTTTCAATAACCACTGTCTTACCATCAGCTATGGAGTATACCGCTAGTGTAACCTCATGACTTGTCATCCCGGCCATTGGATATTTTGTAATTAAAAGGGAAGCAATTCGGCTGTTTACATTTACTAATGGATAATCGGTCACCATGGTTTCATCTTTCCGGTAAAATGCAAGATAGTTTGATTTTGGAGACCAGAATGTCCCTTTTTCAATACCGAATTCATTTCTGTGCACCGTCTTGCCATTAACAATACCTTTATTCTCATCATAGGTCACAGCTATAACCTCATCTTTTTCATTCAATATTTGCAGGTTATTCCCTTGTGTAAAAGCCAGAAATTTTTTATCAGGCGAAAATTCATGATTTTCTGTACCTCCGGGTAATACAACTTTACGTGTAATGTTCATTACATTTGATGAGAAATCAATATATAATAGATTATCATTTTGATCAAGATAACTTATCATATGATCGTTGTGCCATGTTATGGTTGGCCAATAGGTACGATCTTCTATTCCTTGTTTTTTTATTATTGTATTTAGCTGATCGAGAGTCAATGCAACAACAGGATCTTTTTCATTAACCTTCTGAATATACAGATCATTCTCCTTCTCAAACGTAAAGGTTTCCTCATCATCTATCCAGGATATCTGATCATAATCGTCCGGGCGAAAATAATAATAATTACCTACAACTACATCCTGCAGAGACAACAATTTCTGCTGAGCTTCAACAACAATAGGTATAAACAAGCATAATGAGATGAAATAAATTCTTTTTATCATAACTGAATTACTTTGATGAAATGTAAATTTAACAAAATTTGGAAATGAAGTTTGTCTATTCTTAATCAAGTCATCAATAAAAAAAAATATATCATGTAATATATATTCTATTTGAATTAAAAACAGGAAAAATGATTAGATTTGAGGTTAAATTATGATGGTACAAATATATTTTATAAATTTAGTACTGTTAAAAATCAACATTATCCATGAGTGAACAAATTATAAAGGCTCTGATGCAATTGTTCGCAATTATTGCACGGCCTGAAAGCAATACAAGAGATAGAAGAGAAGTTGTTGAATCATTTCTTAAACGCCAGTTAAACCTCGAATTAGTAAAAGAATATTTAAAGGTATTTGATTACTACTATAACCTGTACCAGGAAAAACAAAAAGGTCCTGAAAAGAAAAAGACATTCATATCCTCAAGTTCAGTTAGGGTACTGAAGATCGTTACCGATATAAATGAAGAACTTACCCTGCAGCAAAAAGTGATAGTTATTTTCCAACTACTGGAATTTGCAAAATCGGAAGGTAACGAAGTAACCGGGCAGGAAATTGAATTTATTGATACAGTAGCTGAAACTCTTTACCTCGACCTGAAAGCATACGCGTTTATTAAACAATATGTACTAAGCACAATTGATGCGATGCCGGATATCAATAATATTTTGGTAATAAATAATAATCAAGAAACAAAGAAAGAAAACACCAAACATATTTATTCCGAAAACCTTGATGGAGAGATTGCTGTTTACCATGTTGACTTTGCCAATATGTACCTTCTCAGGTATCTTGGAGCAAAAGAGATATACCTGAATGGACAACTCCTGCAGGAAGACAAGATTGTTGTTTTCAACACCGGTTCATCTATCCGTAACCCGCAAATAAAGCCTATTTATTATGGAGATGTCGTTAGCGAGTTTATTGAGGACAAGTTTAAGTCCAAAATCGTATTTGAGGTAAAAGATCTGGAATTTAAATTTAAAAGCGGAAAAATTGGTTTACACCAAATCAATTTTTCAGAAGAGTCCGGAAGACTGGTTGGAATTATGGGTGCCAGTGGTGCAGGGAAATCTACCTTGTTGAACACACTTAATGGAGTAGCAGAACCATCAAAAGGAGAAATATTAATAAATGGAGTTAATATTCATAAAGAAAGTGAAAAGATTGAAGGTGTAATTGGATTTGTTTCACAGGATGACCTTTTAATAGAAGAATTAACCGTGTATCAGAACCTTTATTATAATGCAAAACTTTGTTTTAGCAACTACTCTGAAACCCAACTAGTGGAAGCTGTTAACAAAGTTTTAATGAACCTTGGTTTATATGAAATAAGAGACATACAAGTTGGTTCACCCTTGAATAAAAAGATTAGCGGAGGGCAGCGGAAAAGGTTGAATATAGCACTTGAACTCATTCGTGAACCTGCCGTGCTCTTCCTTGACGAGCCAACCTCCGGGTTATCCTCACGTGATTCGGAAAATATCATGGACCTCCTGAAGGAATTAACCCTAAAAGGTAAATTAGTTTTTGTTGTTATCCACCAGCCTTCATCGGAATTATTTAAAATGTTTGACAGGCTGATTATACTTGATACAGGAGGTTACCTGATCTACAACGGCGACCCTATTGATTCAATAATTTATTTTAAATCACGCATACAACACGCCAACTGGAACGAAAGTGAATGCCATTGCTGCGGTAATGTTAACCCGGAACAAATATTCAATATCGTTGAACAGAATGTATTGGATGAATATGGGAAAATTACACCGTTACGAAAGATATCGCCAAAAGAATGGAATGAGCATTACCAGGAATACGCAACCAAAAATACCAAGGAAATTGAAAAGGTAACGGAAATACCAGAGGTGACCTTTAAAATTCCCGGGAAACTGAAGCAATTATTTGTATTTGTAAAAAGAGATGTACTGTCAAAGTTAGCCAATACACAATACCTCATCATCAACTTTCTGGAAGCACCTTTGTTGGCATTTTTATTATCGTACATCATCAAATTTTATAATGTTAGCGAAACCAACGAATTTGGTTATACATTCAGTAATAATAGTAATATTCCTGTTTATATCTTTATGGCAGTGATTGTTGCCATTTTCATGGGACTTACGGTTAGTGCCGAAGAAATTATTAAAGACAGGAAGATACTAAAACGTGAAGCATTCCTTAACCTGAGCTGGTCAAGTTATCTTTTCTCAAAAATTGTTATTCAACTTGGTTTATCTGCCATTCAGGCATTTACATTTGTAATTATCGGTAATACTATCCTGGAACTAAAAGGCATGTTTTTCCAATACTGGCTTGTGCTATTTAGTGCATGGGCATCGGCAAACATAATGGGCCTCGTTATTTCGGATAGTTTTAAAACCGTTGTCACTATTTATATTCTTATTCCATTTTTGGTAATACCTCAAATTATACTTAGTGGCGTACTGGTAAAATACGATAAACTCAATCCTCAAATATCAGCTCCAAGCCATATACCTATTTACGGAGAAATAATAACTGCACGCTGGGCATACGAAGGTTTGGCTGTATACCAGTTCACTCAAAATAAGTATAATAAAGACTTGTATGAGTATGACAAGAAAATGAGCATTGCGAACTTTAAGAAAAATTATTGGTACACCAACCTAAAGAATAAAATTGATTATATAGAAAGGCACGCTGGTCAGGAAGAGTATAAAGACCAGGTAGTAAGTGACATTACTTTATTACGAAACGAAATATCAAAAGAGCTTAATAGAAATGATGCCGTTAGTTTTAAATATGTAAAGAATTTGAAATACGGGCACATAACTCCAGACTTGATAAAGGTTACAAAAAAATACATAGATGAGGTAAAGGACTTTTATGTAAAGATGTTCAATGATGCTAATGCTGCTAAGGATAAAATTATTTCTTCCAGACAGGCAACCCCTCAATTAAAAGAAGAATTCCTGCAACTTAAAAGGGAATACTATAATGAAAATCTGGCAGAGTTTTGTGAGAATAAAAATGAAGTGGACAGGATAATTGAATACAAGGGTAATCTTTTTCAAAAAATAGACCCTATATATCTGGATCCTGAATTCCCATTTATAAAAAGCCATTTTTATGCACCACGAAAAATGGTATTTGGTAAATACTATAGTACATTTTGGGTCAATACTATTGTGATATGGGCAACTTCCCTATTTTTATTTATTATACTTTATTTCAGACTGTTAAAAAGATTACTTGATTTCTTTGAACAGCTTTCCTACAGGTTTGGCAAGAATAAAGGATAAAAAAGAAAACATAATACCAATTTATTCTTTTACATAAGGTACATCTTCCCAATATTCTGGCACCTTTAATGAGCCAGACTTCGTACAATCGAAACATCCTGATCCACTGGCAAGATATATAAAATAAGTAGTATCCAAATCAAAAGAATCAACTAAATCTATATAAATAATTATCATTGTTGTATCAAATGGTGCCCAAAGCTGTTGTATATCCTTCTCAATTTGCGGATCTCCTAAAGTATAAACCCTGTTTTTACATTCCCAAAAATCATAATGAACTTCAAATCTGTGAGGCAGGTTATCGTCATTATTGATGAACATGCGCTTTGTACTTGCAGCAGTAACCCTGAAATAACCTAGTACTACCTCTTCCGGATTACTGATATTACTTATATTTCCGGTTAATGAATAGGGTGAGACATCATACAATGTACCCATATTATCATTGAGTTCTTTCAGACTTTTCAGGTAATTGTATAATTTCTCACTAATGACATGCTGCTCCAGCAACAGGCTATATCTTCTGTAGAGTTTGTCTGTATTATAATCTATATAGGTAATGGGCTGCCTTGTAATAACAGAGGTTGTTTTATCTGATGCTGAGCCAATAATAAGTTCATTTGAAGTGTTGTATTTATAACAAATTTCCTTTTCTAAACTGCCCTGAAAATTAAAAGGCACATTAAATTCCCAGGTTTCATCGTATTTCCAAATAAAATATTGGGCCTCATTTAGAGGATCTCTGGTATCAGCATATATCTGAACACCTAAAATACCTTCAATAGTTTTGGGCTCAAATACATAGTACACATCTTCAATTTCAACCGGATTGCCCATCATTTCATAAGGAGACTCATATACATTACCATTCTCAAGCTCAACGATGAGTTTATAACTATTTCCTGGTATACCTTTGAAATTTTTATCAACATTGGTATACTGACCAATCGCTGACTCTGCAAAATCGAATGCATTCCCGTTATTATCAATAATTTTAACATTAGCTCCACTTACTGTAGCTCCGTTCTTTTCGTTAAACCCATAGCTTCTATAAAGTTTTACAGTATAAGGGCCTTGTAAGTTTGACAAAGCTCCATCCACAATTAGTAAGTTCTCGTATCTCTCAATCTTTGGATTATAGTCTTCAACACAACTTATTAACATTAAGTTGGTCAGTATTATGATTCCCATCCGCCTTCTATGCATAATTCAATTTTTATTCATAAAACCTCTTTCAAAAATTATGGTGCTTTCACTTTTATATATTCACGCGAAAATCCTGATTGTCCCTCAGCAGATACACCATTGCACAGTACAATATAAAACCCAGGTACATCACCAGTGATAAATTGTATTTTGGTAAATCCTGTCTCATCTGTCAACCTATATGGACTCCAATACAACGTATTTAAAAACAGTGGAAACCTCTTATTCTCTCCTTTAGAAATATAATTAACAGGCACCTCTGTACTCCTTTTTGCTGAAACAAACTCAAAATAATAGTTGTTTTCAGCCAAATCAACATCTGTGTGATTTGCTCTTATTGATTTTATATCAATTATTCCCCCAAAGAAAATATCATCATATAGATACATATGTTCTACTAATCCAACAGATATTAATTGTTCTGGCTTTAACTCAAGAAGTTCATCGTAACTAAAAATAGGTACTCCATCATATAGAACCAAAGGCTCACCATCCAGTGTATAACCATTTTCCTTTTCATACATTTTAAATTTCACCTCCCCTTTTTTTCTATACATTTTAACACCCTTAAGTAGTTCAAATATAAACTCTTCCATATTCGGGAGTTTCACATAGTCTTTTGTCAAATATAGAGTTGATGGTCTCCCATAAAAATCTCTGTTCTTAAAAATCTCAATGTCTGATTCCTCGATATTCTTACCTTTTGGAAATATATCATTAACCTGAATATTAACCTTTGATTGTTTCAAATTCTCCAGAATCACATCAAACGGATAATACGTCTCCTTTTTAAATTCTAAAAATCCCGGATAAAATTCATCATCAATGAGGACATTATACACCTTAGCTGAATCCTTTATTGATATGACCAAATTAGGATTATCCAGTTCCTCCTGGATAATAAATACAAATCGTCCATCCTTATCAGTACTTGAAACTCCGAGCCTGGCAATACTATCAATAAATGATTGAAATACGATGGTTCCTTCAATAGCTTCATTTGAATTCTTATGCACCACTCTTCCTGAAACTATATCTCCTTCAATCTCAGGTATATAACTCAAACTAATTACATCTGTATCTTTCATTGCTTTTTTATCTTCAATTTCCTCCATTTTTGTAAGTAGAAAAAGATCAAGCAGGGATTTATCTTCGACCAGTTGATCTATAATTGAGATATCGTAATTTTTTAATTCTTTTTTTATGTCATTTATCAATGAATATTTCTCAAATGAATTATCATACTTAATGCTATTACTATCAATCATATAAAAAACGGACATAGCAAAATATATAGATGAAGAAATATCATCACTATCTATTACTTTCACATCAATGTCCACGGTATCTCTAAGCTTGTAACTTTGTTTATCTTTTTCTAATGTAATACTCAATTCATGCTGATATGGAATAAAAACAAACCGTTCACAAAGCGATTCATTTAAACTGTTCAACATATTGAGTTTTATTATTCCTGATGGTAAATCTTTATAAGATAGTTTAATTACACCTTCCTTTTCTGAAATTTCTGTTTTAACTACTCTATCTTGCCCGTCCTTATTGGCATGGATTTTTAAAGGCAGGAATGAATAGTTCATAGTAAAATATTTTACATTCAGGCAATCCTCATCATACCAAACATTCATATGAACTCCCTGATTCTGAATTTCCTGAAACGTAGTTATATTTTTTTTACTTTCCTTCCAATATTCAATGTGATATGTCTTACCTGATTGCGGTATAAAATTTCCAATACCATATCCGTATTTATTAATCTTTATCTCCTGCACCAGGCTATCAGACTCATCCTTTAGGAAAACTGTATATTGTTTGTTATCCCTAATAATAGGATTTGTTTTAACAGCAAATGTATTGTTAATCCCGCTAAGGAAGGAACCACCTTCCGGATAAACTGTTAAATATACCGGTTCATTATTACTAATACCTGATTCACCTTTTTCAATTTCAAAAAATGGGTTTACAATCTTTATTCTGTCCATATAAAAATATTGCTCTCCATAATTTTTCATATAGTTGGTATAGGCCCTTACATAATAATAATTTGTTTTGCATGTTTTGGGTATCAATAGTGATCCTCCACCAATTGCTCCATCAAGAAAAATTTTTTGCTGAACCAGAGGCGTATTATCCTGATCGAACAACTCGATATATACAATTTTACTTAAGTTTACCGGTAGCTTATAATTATCGTCATAACACAATATCGAAAAATGCAAGTCTTCTCCAGCCAAATAAATATCTTTATCCAGGTTAAGGAACACCCTCTCCTTCAATTGATATTGAATGGTATTATTCGTATTTATATCGGTATTTTGTCCGGATATTCCGGATAATAATGAAAAGATCAGCCAAATTCCTATATGTAAAGATTTTCTGTTCATACTAAAATATTCATTGAATATTAAAATTTGAAATTATACGTTGCTGTAAAAATGGGTTGTGCAAAAATTGATAATTTGTATCCCTTAACATTCTTTTCAGGATCACTCACAAAATATATCGAATAAACATTGTTTCTCCCAGTAACATTATAAACTGCCAACGACAATGAGCTATGCGCCAGTTTATGACTTTTTAGGGTTCCCTCAATATTCAGAGAAATATCCCATCTAAAATAATCGGGTATCCTGTATTCATTTCTTTGAGTATAATGAATAAGCTCCCTGTCCATAAACATATATTTAGCTGCAGGCATAGTAATTGGACGTCCTGTACTATAGGTAAAATTATTAGAAAGACTTAACCTTCTCGAGTATTTATAGTTAGAAACCAGGGTAAAATCATGCGGTTTATCAAAATTTGCCGGGAAGAATTCGCCTCTGTTAATCCTTTCTTCGAGATACTCTCCATCCACTTTAATTTTTGTACGGGAATAAGTATAGCTGACCCAGCCATTTAGTTTTCCATACTTCTTTTTAATCATTAATTCGGTTCCATATGCCCTTCCAATTCCATTTAGCACATCAGTTTCAATAGCCGGATTTAAAATAAACTGAGCCCCTGGCTTATATTCCAATACATTGTTCATTAACTTATAATAAGTCTCAATTGAAGTCTCTATTGTATTGTCTTTTATGTTTTTATAAAATCCAATCGAAAATTGGTTTCCCACAACCGGCGGAATATACGAATCACATAGTTTCCACATATCAGTGGGAGATATGGAAGTAGAATTTGATAGCATTTGAATATACTGATAATTGTGATTGTAACTCATTTTTACAGAACTATAGACACCCGTTTTATACCTTGCAGATATCCTTACTTCAGGTCCTGAATATTTCTTTACTATTTTATTTTTCGCATAATATACAGTATCGACAATACTGTTCATGGTTTTTGGCCCCGCACTATAAATATTTACATCCTTTGGTCCAAGTTCAAAAAACATGGTATATCTAACACCTGCATCTACAGACAAAAAATCATTTACTTTTATCTCATCGCTAAAGTATATAGCAGATTCCACTCCATATTCTTTGGGTATATATCTTTGTTCAATAATTGACTCATCACCAATGGGTGTTATAGAATTTGGGGATAAGCTATAGTAAATGGCATTACCTCCAAAGGAAAAAGAATGATTCGAATTTAAAAAGTATGAAAAATCTGTTCTAGCTTCTTTATAATCAATATAATATTTTAAATCAAACGCATTGTTCGGATTGCTTTTACTACTTATTGAATAGTCATATTTTGTGTAAATACCAGACAAAATTCCATAGAATTTCTTAGTAAAAACATGTTTCCATGCTGCCGTTGTACTCCAGTTATTATAATTATATGTTGTATCTGAACTCAGTTTAAAATAATCGGCACTATTATACACTGTAATAGATATAAAGTCATTTTCAGTAACATCATAA
Source organism: Bacteroidales bacterium (assembly GCA_016926235.1). The sequence continues at coordinate 38,385 of JAFGOZ010000010.1, forward strand.
GTTAATTTTGCATTAAAATCATAAAATGATGCATCACTATTTTTTATACTTGGTTTATCAATTCTTTTAAGTATCCAATCTGAATAAGTTGTTCTTCCTGCAATTAAAAAAGAAGCTTTTTCATTAAAGAGAGGCCCCTCTAAAGAAAGTCTGCCGGTAATAGGGCTGATACCTCCACTTCCCGATATTTTCTTTCTATTACCATTCTTAACAGAAACATCAAAAACTGAAGAAATACGCCCCCCATACTTTGCAGGTATCCCACTCTTATATAACCTGAACTCCTTAACAACATCCGCGTTAAACACTGAGAAAAAGCCAAATATGTGCGATGAATTAAATATGGGCGCTCCATCCAGCAGTACCAGGTTTTGATCTGTGCTTCCACCTCTCACATTAAAACCTGAAGCACCTTCACCAACAGTTTGCACACCAGGTAATAGGAGTGCTGTTTTTAATAAATCGACTTCACCCATCGATGCCGGAATTTGCTTAATTGTACTGATCTCAAGCTTTTCCATACCAATCTGCAGCCCCTTCACATTATGTTCTTTTTCGGCCGAAATCACCACCCCTTTTAGCTGAAGTAATTCTTCTTCCATATCTATATCAAAGGATCCATTATCGTTTATCACAATTTTAAACTTCGCCTCTTTTCTGCCTACATATCTTACAACAAGATTATGAGTACCTTTAGGTATATTGATGACATAATATCCATATAAATCAGTAACAACACCTTGCTTAGTTTCTTCGACATAAACAACGGCACCTGCAATCGGTTCCCCAGTCTCAACCTCCCGAATAACTCCTGATAACATTGCATTAGCTCCTTTATTTCTCATAGCAGGATTTCCAATCCTTACCATTCCGCTTTTATGACCATTCTTGGGCTGCTTTTCTATGGTAAGAAAATCAACCTCACCAGTTTCAGGTTCTTCATCCATAGAAATATCATATGTCCTTGTTTGAAATGATACTGGCAAAGATGATTCGATTTTATATTCTCGAGATATTACAACATTTCCAAAGGAGTCTGTATAGAAAAAAACTGATTGATTTGCAAATGTCTCTTCTAATATATTATTCAAACTCATTGAAGTTCTGGGCTGCTTAATAGTAAATGTATCAAGATCCAAATCACGATAAAAGAAATGCAGCTGATATTCCTTTTCTATCTTATCTACAAATTCCAAAAAGGTTCTCTTGTCATAACTCTTCTCAATTTCAATTTTAGATTCCTGTCCATAAATAGTAAAAGAAAAAAAGAATAGTAACATTAAAACTAAAACTCTGTTATCCATTTATTTACTTATATTATCATAATGTTCCAGAATACTGTATATAGACTTCTCCATATCAAAGTTGTAATATATATCATTCATTTTCATAAATGATTTCATTTCCTTACGCTGGTCTCCCATTAGTTTAAGAATAACTCTTTTACCTTTTACTTTACAATATTTTTCACCTATATATATATATGATGTTTTAATTATTCTTGCTTCCATTTTACGATTTTCATCGCTGATTTTCAAAACTTTCTCCCATTTGGTATAAAACTTTGTATTTCCATCATATAAAACCTGATAATATCCAGGTTTGTAAAAAAAATCATTGTCTTTGTCTAGATATCTGAAATGCTTTGAATAAATATCAAACTCCCTTGTAAATATTGGATTCAATTTTATTGGAATTACCTTGTTTTGATATGTATGGAAAAGCACAATACAATCTTTCAATATATCATATTTAAGTCCCTCAACCTGATATTTTTTATTTTGATATACAATGTCTCCTTCAGTCCATTTGTCATCTATGAAAAATGGATGATATCCAAGTGAATTTATAGGAAGGTATAACTCCCCATGAAGATATGATCTCGAAAATCCACTATTATAATATGTTTCTTTAATCTTGGCAATGTCTTCATTAATAAGCTGTGTATAATCTGATTTTTGCTCCTGGCAAAACATGGGTCTGATGAGAAGTACAAACAAAACAAGCGATATTGCAATTTCCTTCATTTTTTTGATATGAAAAATAATATTTCAATTTACAAAGCAATAAAAAACTTATTATATTACGAATTTTTAGACATATGAAAATGATTTGCCCCCTATAACTGGGAAGGAAATTCTTTTTCAAATTCATTATTTTCTTAAAAGCAGTAAAATAAAAAAGCTGCAATTGCACTATTGCAGCTAACTATAATAGGAAAAGCAATTATGTCAGAGAAATCAGCTAGTCTACTATCTCTACCATCTTAAATGGTACTCTTATGATAGACTCATAATCTTCTCCTGCCTCAAGCATATCCTCGTCGTCTTCTTCATAATACCAATTAATAATTACTTCATGTTTAGCTTTATGAATTGCTTCAAGCTTTTTAAATACATCAAGAATGCACTTAGAAGAACTAGTGTTAAAATACTCAAGTTGTACATTAACTTTAGTTAGCTCTTTCGGACTCTCAGCATATTGTTCCAGCCAATCAACCAGAGGCTTATAAAACTCAATGGAATTTTCCGGAATAGATCTTCCTTTTATTTCCACTAATCCCTGGTCAGCATCAAATTTCACCGTTGGTGTCTTTGGTGTTCCTTCTATAAAAATTGATTCCATACTATTCTATTTTGAGATAATTATTCTAATCATAAATAAACACATTCAATATAAAAAAGTAGTAATCATTCTGAAAATGTTCGAATGCATACTCCATTTTACCTCCTGATTTCCTTGCAATATCTACCAAACCCAATCCGCCACCTCCTTTTGCCGAAAGCTTCTGATGATTAAGGATAAATTTATACATATCCTTTAATTCATCTTTACTTAAGGAGTTTATTTTATCTATTTTGTCTTTTAATAGCTTTATTTTATTCGAATTAATAAAATTACCAGTTGTTACCTGGTAATGATCATTTATTTTCTTTACTACGATTAAACCAAATTTTGGTTCGATATTTTCTTTAATATTTTCAGGTAATTCATCCACATGGTGATACAGATTTTGTAATCCCTCCACCAAAACATTATATATCTTCTTCCTTACCTTACTATCCTCATTAATGCTATCAAGCTTATTTTCAATATTTTCAAGAACATCATTTATCAAATCAGACGTAATACTTCCCTTGTGAGCAACTATAACATCCCCATGATTTACATTGTTAAAAAAATCCTCAACATTAAAACTCATCGAAGCTCTGATTTTCTTTAAAAGTTATAACGGTCCAATTTGTTAAACAAATATATAAAAAAATAAGTCTAGTTAATAATAATTTATTATGACTTACATATACTTATTCAATTGATCATATAATTAATAAATGAAATAATTGAAAAAAGCATTATTTTATTTAAATATAGTGAAAAAATAAATAATTCGAAAAATATTCCTCAAAAACAATTAAATGTTAATTTTTGTTCCTTTTTTACTGCCTTCATAAATCTCAAATTTTTGAAACTTACACTTTAACGGACCATTATATAATGTAAAAGTTTTGGAAGCATGCAATCCAACTTGTTTTAATGCATCAAAATTTGAGCTAATAATCCATACGTTGTAACCCGCAAAGTTCTTCTTTAAAACATTCCCTATTGAAGAATAAAAGAGATAAATATCCTCGTCTTTCATCCTTTCGTCATAGGGAGGATTTGTTATAATAATCCCTCCTCCATCAGGTGGTACAAAATCACGTATATCGCTATTTTTCAATACTATATTACTCAAATATTTTGCTTGCTCAATATTCGTCCTTGAGCATTCTAATGCGGCTGCGGAAATATCGGAACCAAAAACCTTTATATTTTTGTTTTGAGGAGAAGCTTTTACTTTTATCTGTTGATATAATTCTTTATTAAAATCTTTCGCATGCATAAACCCATAATCATTTCGCAGTGCACAAGGATATATACCAGCAGCAATCATCGCAGCTTCAATCAATATTGTACCTGACCCACACATGGGATCAATAAAATTTGTATCTCCTTTCCAACCTGTCAAACGTACCATTCCTGCAGCCAAAACCTCATTTATTGGAGCAACACCCCTTTCCTTCCTGTATCCACGCTTATATAGCGATTCTCCTGAAGTGTCAAGAGATATTGTGCACCTGTCTTCACTAATATGTAAATTAATTCGTATTGCAGGATTATCAGTGTTTATAGACGGACGTTTGCCTGAATTATCCCTGAACTGATCAACGATGGCATCCTTACATTTGAGGGCTATATATTTTGAATGGGTAAAAATTTTTGAATTAACAACACTATCAATAGCAAAGGTATCATTATAAGTCATATGTTGGTTCCATTGATAATTATATATCTTTTTATATAATTCCTGATCGTTGTTTGCTCTGAAATTATATATTGGCAATAAAATCCTCAATGCACAACGCAAATACATATTGGCTTTGTACATTACTGACTGATTACCTGAAAAATACACAATTCGATTCCCTGTCTTTATATTTTCAGCACCAATTTCTTTCAATTCATCTGCTAAAACCTGTTCAAGTCCAAGAAATGTCTTTGCTAAAAGTTCCATCTATTTAAACTGATTTAAAGTTTATATATATAATAAATTTACAAATTCTGGTTCAATTTAGCGTACTCCTTTCTCCAATTCAAAAACCCCGTCACGGAAATTACGGTATACACAAAAAACAGGATAATAGTAATATATAATCCCCTGTAGTAATATAATCCCATTGAAATGACATCAATTACAATCCACAATATCCAGTGTTCGATAATCTTTCGAGCCAGCATCCAGGTTGCAATTATGCTTGCTGCAGTTGTAAAAGCATCAATATTGGGAACTGGTGAATCAGTAAATGTTGTTAAAAGAAATATAAAAAATATGAATAATGTTAATCCAATAATTGAAAGATATATAATTTGCTTTTGGCTGACTTTTGAAATTTCCAGTGGCGTATCTGGATTTTTGCCTCTTGCCCAGATTATCCATCCATAAATGCTTATCAGAACATAATATATATTAAGTCCCATATCAGCATATATTTTCGCAACAAAATAAATATAAACATATATAGCTGATGACAGTATGCCAAAAGGCCACAATAAAATATTCTGCTTAACTGAATAATATAGATAAATCAGGCTAAGTATTGTTCCACATAATTCTATGTAATTATCCTTTAGCCAATCCAACAGACCTGTAGTTATCATGATATTCTGTGGGACGTACTTTTATTTCAACTTCTCCTTGTATAAATTTTTACTCTGTAATATCTCAAGAGCTTCTTGTATCACTTTTTCCTGAGAGTTGAAAATTATGTAAAACTCATTATTATTCCATAAGTCCCTTGCGATATATGCCTTCATCAATAATCGGATATGGTCTTTAGATGTTTCAAATTCTTCCTGATTGAATTTTAGAGAATTCTCTTCACCATGAGCTGTTAGTTTGGATAAAAGTTCATCATCTGTCTGGAAAGAAGCATTAAATTTGTCAAAATTCTCGTATGTATTTGTCAAATCTCCCCTGTTCTTATCAACATATTCAAGCACAAAACTATTCAATATCCCTTTATTTATCAAGGATCTGTAATAGGGTGTAATAAATGTTGTATCAATAGGAACAAAAACATCAGGCATAATTCCACCCCCTCCATAAACAACGCGCTTATTTTCCAGTGTATAATATTTTAAAGAATCGGGAAAATGAAAACTATCCGCACTGGACAACTCACCGGAATTATACCTGTTAATTAAATCATTATTATAATCCGATACTCCGTTTTCATATGACTTCTGTATTAAGCGCCCGGTAGGCGTATAATATCTGGCAATAGTAAGCCTTACCATTGAACCATCAGGCAACATGAGTGGCCTTTGCACCAATCCCTTTCCAAATGACCTGCGACCTACTACAACACCTCTATCCCAATCCTGGATGGCCCCGGCAACTATTTCACTTGCTGAAGCAGATCCCTCATCAATAATAATAATTACCCTGCCTTCTTCAAATTCACCTTTTACAGAAGCCATATATTCTTTTCTGGGACTATTAATCCCCTCAGTATATAGAATTTCTTTTCTTCCATCTAAAAACTGATCTGCCAGGGATATAGCCTCCTCCAGATATCCTCCACCATTATTACTTAGATCAAGTATTAAATCTTGTACACCCTCCTTCTTCAATTCTTTTATTTTCTCATCAAACTCTGAAGAAGTTGTAATTGCAAACCTGTTTAACTTTATGTATCCAATCCCATCTGCAATTTTGTAGGAAGCATCTATACTATAAATAGGTATTTTATCACGGACTATAGTAAAATCCAATAATCCTCTTATATTCCTTCTTTTAATCTTCACATCTACCTTTGTGCCTTTAGGTCCCTTCAATAACCTGAAAACATCAGAATTATCAATACCTTTACCGGCAATATTCTCACCATCCACTTCAAGTATTCGATCTCCAGCCATAATTCCTACTTTTTCAGATGGGCCTCCAGAAATTGTAGATATAACAAATAATGTATCCTTTAATATATTAAAGGATATTCCGATACCTTCAAAACCTCCTTGAAGAGGTTCATTCATCCTTTTTACTTCCTCTTTATTATAATATACCGAGTGGGGATCTAACTCCTGAAGCATCTCAACAATAGCCTTTTCTACTAATGCTTCCTGATCTACCGAATCAACATAATAATGATTAATCCAATCGAGTACTTTACCAAATTTAAATGCTTGTTCACTAAATTGAGCTTGGCAAACCAATGGCACAAATAACAATACAAAGAAAAACCTACGAATCATCATAATCTATTTATCTATATTATTAAAATATTAAATTATAGTTGTCTGGAATTCACAAAAGTAATAAATAAAACCTATTCGGCCTCAATCACATGAAAGGGAATTGTGACGAGTTCGCCTAATTCATTGCCTGATTCTTTAATTTGTGTGTCTCCATCATCATAATACCATTCAATACAAATATTTACTCCTATTTGATAAATTGTATTTATCTTCTTTATAATATCAACTATAAAACGTAAAGAAGCTGAATTAAAGTATGAAAGTTTAAAAATCATTTTGTAAGGTCCTTCACGCAAAGCATTATTAACTTTTGCTTGCTCCTCGAAAACATTTAACCATTCAATCACAGGCATATACATATCAGCAACATTCTCGGGTAAAGAAAAACCTATAATTTCAAAGATTTTTTCGTTAGCAGAAAAACAAACTTTTGGGCAAAATTTTGTAGCCTCAATATTTAAGTCATGCATGCCATATAAAATTATAAGAACCTCCTAAAATATAAGAAGTTCTTTTAAATAACAAGAAAAAAATTCATTTTACGTTTAATTAGCAACGGAAAAAGATATTTCTTCCTCAGTCTGGTTACCTAATTTATCAAGGGCTCTAACCTTTATACTATAATCTTTCCCTCCTGCTAAGTTCTTTATTTCACCACTATAAATTCTTTCTGCCAATGTATTTATTTGATAATACATCCTATCGTATCCTACTAATTTATCAAAAGAAGATAAAAATAATGCCACATGTTTCGGGTAAACTACTTTAGTTACCTCTCCCACATCACTACTATGTAATGGTACAGTACTAAATTGATGATAAACCTCAGGTCCTGTATTGTCTACCATAAGGTTAAGCACATTAATGGATGTATTTTCTACCTTATCATAACCTGTGAGTACAACTTTATGAAATCCTTCATCTTCTATAATAAATGGCGTTTCATATACTTTTGTTCCCTTATTGTCAATATTGTATTCCACTTTATCAAATCCGGCTTCGGTATCTCTTCCGGTAATAACAACCTGTGTATTTTTATTTATAAAAACAGTATCCTCTATTACAAAACTAGACCCCCGAAAGCTATATAAAACCGAAGGTCCTGATAAATCAATGTATGGTATTGACGATCGCTCTGATTGCCCGGCAGCACTGCTTTTGTTATTAACATTATCTACTGCATAAGTTTTAAGTTTTATATTTCCCGATGCAGTAGACAAATAAAACGGTTCTGTATATAATTGATAATCCTCGCTATTAATAGAATAATAAATTTCTTTAACCCCGGCTTTGTTATCAAATGTTGTAAGCTTAAGCTTAGTCCTGCCAGAAGAAAATTCTTTCCCATTAATAATCATTGTATTTCCAACCAATTCTTCAACAATAACAGGTGGTGTTTTATCTACATAAAAACTGTATTCTTTTAGAGGTTCTTCATTTTTTACTTCATCTATTGAGTAATACCTAATTTTGTGCTCCCCTTGTGATAAATATGCTGCATTAATTTTATAGGTATATGTTTTCATATCTCCTTCATCAATGCTGTAAAGTGTTTTATCCAGGCCATGTTCATCTTCAGCTGAAAGAACAAGGAAAGAACGTCCTGATATAATATTATTGTATGAATCTCCCTCAATTTTTAACGAAGTTTTAGGAACTGTCATATCGACCACGACTATTTTATTCTGAATTTCTTCTGCATTTCCCACATAATCAACAGCATAATATTTTATTGTATATTCTTTTTGCTGGTTAATGGAAATAGGTGCCGTGTACTTTTTAAATACAGCTCCATCAATAGAATAATAAATAGCCTCAACCCCTGAAACCTCATCTTTAGCTTTTAAAACTAATTCCAGGCCTCCTTTACAATGTGTTTTCCCATCCTTTTGATACGAATAAGCACCACCAAAATCAGCTTTTGTTTCTGGACTTTTACTATCTGCATATACCTCAAAAATAATATCCTGCTGAGGGATCACCGTTTTTTTAGTTACTGTATCAACACACGATGGCGAACGAACGGTATTGTACCCTTCTGTATCAAAATACATGGGATTTGAATACTGTGTAGTCACTTCACTTTTTAACAGAACCGACTCTGCTCCTTCATTTGGAGATGTTGATAACCTCAAGTAAACCGGGAGATCTTTATTTATATATATTCTTCCCTCAGGTGAAACCCATATTTTCTTTTCATGCTTTAACTGTTCTTGTGCTATCATTTTCCCACTACCCAAAAACAATCCAACACATGTGAAGAATGCACCTGCAATAAAGAACTTATTTCTAATCATATATTATTATATTAGGTATATTCAACAAAATCAAAATCTACTTTAATAAGTGCCTCGAGTGCCCGTCCTTCGTCCAACATATCATCATCTTCATTTCGATAGTGCCATTTTACAAGTACATTGGTTATGGGTTTAAATGATTCCAGCCTCATTAGTATATCTGCAATTTGCTTGTGTGATGCTGTATTAACATAATTAAGTATAAAATCAAATGTAGTGGCATTGTTTGGATTCTTCTCATAGATTTCTAACCACTCAAAGACACGCCTGAATACCGGGAACGGATCATCCGAATACGAATCCCCCGAAATACGGAATACCTGACTCTCCTTATCAAGGATTATCTCCGGAGTATCCTCAGTTGGTTCTATTTTCAACGGTACCATAAAAAACTGTATTATCTAATACCCTTAAATTTAAGAATAATTTTTAGTTCTACCCCCATCTAAAACCAATAATTAATATATCATCAACCTGCCTGTATTTGTAACCCAGCCATTTTTCATGTTGCTCCACTAGTATACGTTTTTGCTCCTCCATAGGTTTTGTATAAATGTCAAGTAATAGTTCTTTAAACTTTTTTGACATGAATTTTCTGCCATCATCTCCTCCAATCTGATCCTGATAACCATCAGAATATATATAAAATGTAGTGGGTTTGTCGATTTTTATTGTGTGCTTGACATAGCTTCTTTTTTCATCCTCGCGCTGTAATCCTCCTACAGAAAGATAATCACCCTTTATCTGAAATAATTCACCTTCCTGAATGTATAACAGCGGATTTTTTGCACCTGCAAATTCCATTATGTTTTTTTTCTTATTAATAGTGCATATGGCTGCATCCATACCATCTCTGTTATCCGTTTCATCTTGTTTCAGATAGTTTCTCACGCCAATATTTAATACGCTCAGTATCTTTTGTGGTTCAAGAATTCCCCGGCTAATTATTTCATGCATAAGATTATATCCGATAGATGACATAAATGCACCAGGAACACCATGGCCGGTACAGTCAACTGCTCCTACAACAATAAAATCATCCGATTCATTCTGATTAAGTTCTTCATTCTCTTGCACTCTGGCAATTACAGAACTAAGTCTTTTACCTGACAACCAATAAAAATCACCACTTACAATATCACGTGGCATGAACAGAATCATTGAATCGGTAAAAAACTTTTTTATATCTGTAACAGGGGGTAACATTGCATCCTGCAATCGTTTGCCATAATTTAGGCTCTTGGTTATGTTCTGATTTTTTTTGTTTATTATCTCCTGTTGTTCTAATATCTCTTTATTTTGCTTTGCCAGCTTAATTGATGTCTTTTGCTTCATTCGAAAACCTATAAATAAAAGAACGGCAATTAATACAAGGAATAAGCTTAAACCTATTATGGATTTTTTAACGAGCCTTTCATGCTCTAGTTTTGCATTTTGTTCAGACACTTTTAATTCAAGTATTTCCTTTTCTTGTTGCTGAAGAGTTAACTGCATCCTTTGTGCCTCGGTAAGTTCCTTGAAATCCTGAAGTGTATCACTTAGCTGGGCTTTATCCTGTTCTGCTTGCATTTTATCCGCCAAGGCCTGGTCTTTAATATTCTCCATTTCATTCATTTCTTCTTTCTGAATATGTTTATCAATGGCAGAATATTTTCCATGGTACTCAAATGATTTTTCAGTGTCACCCAATTTCTCATAGGTTTCGGCCATAAGAAGATAAACTGATTTGATCTTTTTTATATCATTTAACTCCTGAGCCAGGTCATTGGCTTCATTTAATGAACTTAATGCATCATTATACATACCTCCATCCTTTTGGGCGGTAGCAATATTTATAAGGTCAGCACATATATTATCTTTCTTCTTCTGGCTACGATCAATTTGGAGTGTAGCTTTAAAGTATTCAATTGCCTGACTGTACATATGGGCGTCTGAATATATCTTACCCAGGTTGGTAGAAATTACTTTTATTCCATTTGTATTCCCGTTTGATTTGTTTATCTCAAGAGATTGTTTAAAATATGCGGCTGCCTCATTTAAGGAATTGCATTCCCAATACTCAAACGCCACCTTATTTAAGTATTTAGCCTCTTCCGATGTATTTCCTTCGCTTTTGTATGTTTCTACCAATTGTAGATACTCATTTATTGTGTTTTGATTTTTCTCAGGAATTTGTTTTGAAGGTAACTGAGAATGAAGATTTAATGCAAAAAAGAGGAAAAATATCAGGAATGACCAATATAATTTTTGTCTCATATAGCAAATAATTTACTATCAAATTATAATACTACATAATCTCAACCTTAATATCAAATAAACACAAGTGAGATAGTTCACTGTAATCAGGTGATTTAGCTCATTGTGTTACTCAATATTTTTGATTAAATATTAAGCAGTAAGTAAATTTAATAAAATTTTTGATTATTCCCATTCAATTGTTGCAGGTGGTTTCGAACTTATATCAAAAACCACTCTGTTTATACCTTTCACCTTATTAATAATCTGGTTGGAAATATTTCCCAGAAAGTCATAAGGTAACTTTGACCAATCGGCGGTCATCCCATCAGTAGATGATACAGCCCTTAATACAACGGCATTTTCATAGGTACGTTCATCGCCCATTACCCCAACTGATTGTATCGGTAATAAAATTACTGCTGCCTGCCAAACCTCATGATATAATCCTGAATTTTTTAATCCTTCAATAAAAATATCGTCCGCTTCCTGCAAGATTTTAACTTTTTCTTCTGTAACATCGCTTATAATCCTGATAGCTAATCCCGGACCTGGAAAGGGGTGTCTGTCAAGGATAAAATCGCTAATTCCTAAAGATCTCCCTACCCTTCTTACTTCATCTTTAAATAGTAAACGAAGTGGTTCTACTACCTTTAAATGCATTTTTTCGGGCAAACCACCAACATTATGATGTGATTTGATAGTAGCAGAAGGTCCTTTCACCGAAACCGATTCTATTACATCAGGATATATAGTTCCCTGAGCAAGCCATTGAACATCTTTCAATTTTTTAGCTTCAGCTTCAAAAACTTCAATAAAATTCTTCCCTATGGACTTTCTCTTTTGTTCCGGATCAACAACACCTTTTAAATCATCAAGAAATTTAGCTTTTGCATCAACCCCTATCACATTCAAACCCATGTGTTTATATTGATCAAGCACTTTTTCAAATTCATTCTTTCGTAATAACCCATTGTCCACAAAAATACTGGTAAGGTTTTTCCCAATGGCTTTATGCAGCAATACAGCCGTAACTGAAGAATCTACGCCTCCCGATAATCCAAGTATTACTTTATCCTCACCAAGTTTTTCACGCAATTCCTTAATTGTAGAATCCACAAACACATCAGGCGTCCAATCCTGTTTGCATCCACAAATGGTAACAAGAAAATTTTTCAGTATTTGAATGCCCTCTGAAGTATGATATACTTCCGGATGAAACTGCAATCCGTAGGTTTTTTCACTTTTTACTTTAAATGCACCAACTTTTACATCAAGCGTTTCTCCAATAATGATATAGTTGTCTGGTATACTGGTAATAGAATCGCCATGCGACATCCAAACCTGTGTGCCATCAGATATTCCTTTAAACAAATCATTGGACGTATCAATTATTGAGAATTTAGCCCGTCCATATTCCCGCTGATTTGATGCTTGTACTTCACCTCCAAAATAATGGGCAAGATATTGTGCACCATAGCATATTCCCAATAAAGGGAGTTTGCCTTTAATATCTTTCAAATCAGGGATAGGTGCATCTTTATCTCTTATAGAATAGGGACTACCTGAAAGAATTACACCACGAACATCTCTTGTCAATTCAGGATAATGATTGAAAGGATATATCTCACAATACACATTAAGTTCCCGCACTTTTCTGGCTATAAGCTGGGTATATTGTGACCCAAAATCCAAAATGAATATCTTTTCCAAAATGATGTGTTTAAAAAATTTCTCAAAAATACATTAAATATTTATTGAATGGAAGGTATATTTTTTAGAATGGTGTGAGTTAATAAAAAATTAACATATTGTTATGGAATGTCCTAAGACCGAAATGGTAAGAGATATGTGGTGCGTAAATTTTGTGATTGAGAGCTGAAGTGCATGGGTATTCATTCCTGATAAAGGGTTATTTTTCCCCCTTATTCAATCTCGAATGTATCTCCGTCATTCACCCCAATTGTATTTTCAAATATTGCTTTCGCCTCATCAATCATGGTTTCATTTTGTTTGTATCTTACTGAAAAATGTCCTAAAAGTAGTTTTTTCACTTCTGCTTTCAGCGCGATAGTCGCTGCTTGCTCAGTAGTAGAATGAAATGTCTCTTTTGCCAGCTTCTTATCCGCTTTATTAAAAGTAGCTTCATGATAAAGGACATCTATACCTTTTATAATAGGTATGATTTTTTCATAATATGCAGTATCTGAACAAAATGCATATGATCTCATTTTTTGAGGGGGGAGAGTAAGCTCTTGGTTCAATATAGTGCTACCATCTTCCTTTATATAATCCTCTCCATTTTTAATCTTAACAATATCTTTGATAGATAAGTTAAGAGGTCCTATTACTTCCTTCCGAATGTTTAAAAGCTTAGGTTTTTCTTTAAACAGGAAACCTGCTGTTGGAACCCTGTGTTTTAATGGGATGGTATATACTTCAAGTTTATTACTTTCATATATCAGGGTTGACTGCCTATGTCCAAAAGGATGAAATTTTATTTTATAAGGAAGATCGTCACCATAAAACATTGCAAAACAATCAATAAACTTTCCCAATTCCGGATTGCCATATATATGCAGGTCATTGGTCCGTCCCATCAGAGCAAATGAACTTATTAAACCAGGCAATCCAAATACATGATCACCATGTACGTGGCTTATAAAGATATGATTGAGCCTGCCAAATTTAAATTTATTTTTGCGTAACTGAAGTTGTGTTCCTTCCCCACAATCAATTAAAAAAAACCGCTCATCTAGGTTAAGTATCTGAGCGGTCGGAAATCTTTTTGATGTAGGTAAAGCCGAACTACTACCTAATATTGTAACCGAAAATGACACGTATATTCTCTTGCATCAGGTTGATTTAAGAATTTTTTACTACATTTTCAGCTTCTTCAACTGTATTTGTAATGTTCAGTACAGTATCAAGCTGAGATATAGTAATAAGCCTTTCAACAGCATCGTTTAATCCTGTAAGGACAAATACTCCATTTGCATTTTTGCACAAACGGTTCGCTACAAGGATCGCACTTAATCCTGATGAATCACAATACCGGCATTTACTTAAATCAAGAATTATGTTCTTTTCGCCATTTCCTGATATCAAGACCAATTCGGATTTTAGAGTCGGAGCTATGTGTGTATCAAGCTTTTCCTCCAGAACCTGAATTAGAGTATGTGTTACTAATTTTTCAATTTTGAATTCCATTTTTCACGATGATTAAATTCACCATACTAATATACTATTTTTCGGCTTTTTTATCATCTTTTTTTGCTGCTTTTTTTTCTTTTTGTTCCATTTCGGTCTTCAAAGCTGCTAGTTCAGTAATATCTCCAAGGGTTGTTTTTTCAAGATTTGACTTGATTTTCTTAGTTGTTTTCTTAACTTCATCTCCCCCTCCCTTCGTATCATCAGATTTTTTCACTTTTTTCTCATCTTCAAAGATTCTTGAATGTGACAGAACGATTTTTTTTGCATTCTTGTTAAATTCAATCACTTTAAATGAAAGCTTTTCATCAGCAGCAGCATTGCTACCATCTTCTTTCTTAAGATGTTTCAAAGTACAGAAACCTTCAACGCCATAAGGCAAAGAAATAAGGGCACCCTTATCATTTATTTCTGTAATAGTTCCCTCATGAAGAGAATTGACAGTAAATACAGACTCGAATACATCCCATGGGTTTTCTTCCAATTGTTTATGGCCCAGACTTAATCTTCTGTTTTCCTTGTCTATTTCAAGAACAACTACTTCGATTTCATCTCCTATTGCAGTAAATTCAGCAGGATGCTTAATTTTCTTGGTCCATGAGAGGTCAGAGATATGGATTAATCCATCAACACCTTCTTCGATCTCAACGAATACACCAAAGTTGGTAAAGTTTCTAACAGTTGCTTTATGTTTGGAGTTTACACTGTATTTCTCATCAATTTTCTCCCATGGATCAGCTTTCAATTGTTTGATACCCAATGACATCTTTCTTTCTTCACGATCAAGAGTCAGGATTTGAGCTTCTACTTCATCACCAACTTTAAGAAATTCCTGAGCACTTCTTAAATGCTGAGACCATGACATTTCTGAAACGTGGATAAGACCTTCAACACCGGGGGCTATTTCAATAAATGCACCATAGTCAGCCATAACCACAACTTTACCTTTAACTTTATCGCCTACATTTAGTTTAGCATCCAATGAATCCCATGGATGCGGGGTAAGCTGTTTCAGGCCTAATGCGATTCGTTTCTTATCATCATCAAAATCAAGAATTACCACATTCAGTTTCTGATCAAGCTGAACGATTTCTTCAGGATGATTTACTCTTCCCCATGAAAGGTCAGTGATATGAATAAGTCCGTCAACACCTCCAAGGTCAATAAACACACCATAAGATGTAATATTTTTAACAGTACCTTCAAGTACTTGTCCTTTTTCAAGCTTAGCAATAATTTCTTTCTTTTGTTGCTCCAGTTCTTCTTCTATCAATGCTTTGTGAGATACTACCACATTCTTAAATTCATGGTTTATTTTCACAACTTTGAATTCCATTGTTTTGCCAACAAATACATCGTAATCCCTGATTGGTTTTACATCAATTTGTGAACCGGGCAAGAAAGCCTCAATACCAAATACATCTACGATCATACCACCTTTGGTACGACACTTGATGTATCCTTTTATAATTTCATCATTGTCCAGTGCTGCATTTACACGCTCCCATGATTTGAGTGCACGAGCTTTCTTATGGGAAAGCACCAATTGTCCTTTTTTATCTTCCTGATTTTCAACATACACCTCAACAACATCACCTGGTTTAAGTTCAGGGTTATACCTGAATTCACTTAAACTTACAACGCCTTCAGATTTGTACCCAATGTTAATTACAACTTCTCTTTTATTGAGTGAAATTACAGTACCATCCACTACCTCTGATTCAGCAATTGTAGAAAGAGTTTCGTTGTACATGTCTGTAAGCTTCTCTTTCTCTTTACCTGTAACCACATCATCTTCAGCGTAAGCTTCCCAATCAAAATCTTCTAGGGAAACAGAAGCATTACTTTGATAACTTGAACCTAATACAAGAGGTTCACTTTCTTCTTCTTCAGTCTCCTCTTCTTCTTCAGAGGTCTCATCGTCCTCTTCTTCCTCCTCATTTTCCTCTTCAATTTCTTCAGCAGTCAAAACGATGTCCTCGTCTTCTGTCTGTTCCTTTTTTGCAGAAGTTTTTTTGTTTTTTTTCACTTCCATATCTTCATCACTAGATAATTCTTCTAAATTATCAACCTGATCTTTTAATTTTTCATCTTTTCCAGCCATTGTTCAAAAAGTTAATTAATAATTAGTTAGACATTATATATAAAAAAATCGAGCTGCAAAAGTATGATAATATTCTTGAAATAACTAGCAGAAAATTAAAAAATTAACTACTAATCACTTCGTTTTAAATAAATATGTTGATACAACCCCGAATTCACCAATGTTTTCCTAAGTTATAGAGATTCAGATTCCTAAGCTATATCTTTTTCAAATAAAAAAAATAATGTAGTTTTACGCCAGATTAATAAAATTCTTTATATGAAAGGAATAATATTGGCCGGAGGATCGGGAACAAGGCTTTATCCTTTAACAAAAAGCATTTCAAAGCAGATTATGCCCATCTACGATAAACCCATGATTTATTATCCACTATCGGTGTTGATGTTATCAGGAATCAGGGAGATATTACTTATTTCAACACCAGATGATATTTCTCTTTTTGAAAAATTACTTGGAAATGGAATCCAATTAGGTTTATCCATTCAATACGCTGTTCAGCCAAAGCCTGAAGGGCTAGCACAGGCCTTTATTATTGGAGAAAGATTTATTGGAAATGATTCCGTATGCCTTGTTTTAGGTGATAATATTTTTTATGGCCACGGATTAGGCGAAGTACTTTTAGAATCGGCAAAATTAGATGATGGTGCTATTGTATTCGGATATTATGTAAATGACCCACAAAGATATGGTGTTGTTGAATTTGATAACTCCAAAAAAGTATTAAGCATTGAAGAGAAGCCATCAAGTCCAAAGTCCAACTTTGCAGTTACCGGTTTATACTATTATAGCAACGATGTCGTTGCTAAGGCAAAATCACTCAAACCATCAAAAAGAGGTGAACTGGAGATATCTGATTTAAATAATATGTTTCTAAATGAAGAACGGTTAAGGGTGAAAATTCTAGGAAGAGGAATCGCCTGGCTCGACACCGGAACACATGAAAGTCTTCTCCAGGCAGCAAATTTCATACATACTATTGAATCACGGCAAGGACTTAAAGTATCTTGTATTGAAGAAATAGCTTATAAAAGAGGATTTATTAACCAGAATCAACTGCTAAAATTAGCTGAACCTTTGCAAAAAAATCAATATGGAGATTATCTCATTAGGATTGCAAACGAAAAAATACATTTGGCTGACTAAAACAGAAAATAAGGACAATCGATAAAACATGAAAATAAGAGAAACAGGAATAAAAGGACTATTAGTGGTTGAACCAAAAGTATTTGAAGATGACAGGGGATATTTTTTTGAAAGTTATAACAAGGAAGTTTTTGATAAATATGGCCTGGATATTCCCTTTGTTCAGGACAACCAATCAAAGTCATGCTATGGTGTGATAAGGGGTTTACACTACCAGCTCCAACCCTATTCACAAACAAAACTAATAAGGGTTTTACATGGAAATATTTATGATGTCGCCGTTGATATTCGTATAGGTTCGCCCACATTTGGTAAATGGTTTGGCATTGAAATATCAGAGGAGAATAAAGTACAATTACTGGTCCCAAAAGGTTTTGCACATGGATTTTCAGTACTAAGCAATTCTGCAGTCGTATATTATAAATGTGATACTTTTTACAATCCGCAATCAGAAAGAGGTATTATATATAATGATCAAGACCTGAATATTGACTGGAAGATTGATACTGATAAAGCCATTATTTCCGATAAGGATCTGAATAATTTAAGTTTACATAAGGCAGAAATGAATTTTATATTTTGACTAAAAACTGAAATAACCTAGATGAATTACAATATTTTAGTAACAGGATCGAATGGACAACTAGGATCTGAAATTCAAAATCTTTCAAAGCTATTCCCCGAGCTTGATTTTACCTATACTGACATTAACCAACTTGATATTTTAAATTCATTTGATTTAGAAGTTTTTTTCAAGAATAAGAAATTTGATTACATCGTAAATTGTGCTGCATACACTGCTGTTGATAAAGCAGAATCAGAACCTGATATTGCTGAAGCAATAAACACCACAGCCGTTAAAAACCTAATAAAATTTGCTTCCCAGAAAAACGCCCGGTTCATACATACATCTACCGACTACGTGTTTGATGGCAAAAACCACAGGCCATATACAGAAAATGATACTCCAAATCCCCAATCAAAATATGGCATTACTAAATTAAAAGGAGAAGCAGAAGCACTGAAATACGAACAAACTATGATTATCAGAACATCATGGCTATATTCTTCATATGGTAACAATTTTGTAAAAACCATAAGAAGGCTTGGGAATGAAAGGGATACATTAAAAGTAGTGTATGATCAGGCCGGCACCCCTACTTATGCAAAAGATTTGGCAAAAGCTATAATTCATATCATTTCTGACACTGCTAATAATTCAAGAAAATTCATTCCTGGAATATATCATTATTCAAACGAAGGTATATGCAGCTGGTATGATTTTGCAGTTGAAATTATTTCACAATCCAGTATTCATTGCAAAATCATCCCTATTGAATCGAAAGACTTTCCAACGCCTGCAAAAAGGCCATTCTACAGTGTTTTAAATAAGTCGAAGATAAAAGAAACCTACGAATTGGTAATTCCCTATTGGAAAGACAGTCTTATTGAATGTCTTAACATCATGAATTCTCAGTAAATATTTATACTGTATCTATAATATCAGTTGAGATTAAAAAAAACATCCATTACATTCATTTAGAATAAAATATAACCACTAATATTGACCCTCTTCTTATGTTTTACATCATGTATAAGAACATTTTCATTTAAATGAACGTACAATTCAGGATTATACAGAGCTTGTAAAGAGACATTTTATCTAAATTTGCAAAAAAATAAAAGGTATGAGATTGAGAATAAGCAAAAAAATTACAACAAGAGCCTTACTGATCCTTTCATTGGTAATATTTGTATACTGGGACTTCCATAAATCTGTAAAAGCATCATTAGCTACGGGAACATTCAGGCTTGAATCTGATTTTCCAACCACTACATATACTGGTACAACAGTTGCAATCGTTCCTTCTGATTATAATGAATTAACAAGTCCTGTAGGTCGCGCTACAGATCCAACATATGCACAAGTAGAAGACATGGTAAGAAAAGCCATTGAATTACAGGGTGGATTAAGTGGGGTAGTTAACCCTGGTGATACAGTAATGCTAAAAGTTAATCTTGTTGGAGGATCAAGTACTTCAGGTGATGGCGAGAACACGGATGTAAGGGTTGTTAAGGCACTGATAAAAATATTGGACGACTCTACATCCGGTGACGTAACAATAATTGTTGCAGAAGGTACAGCAAGGACAAATGACGATTTTAATATTGCCGGTAGTGTATGGCATAATAATGGATATGTTGATTTACTAAGCGACGCATACCTTTCAGGTATTGACTTTTACTTACTAAACCTAAACCAAAGCCTGGGAGATATAGTTGAAGTTGATCTTGGGGCGAACGCCACAGCAGATCCGCATAACAGTGTCTATCATGTACATAAACAAGAAGTTGAAGCTGATGTATATATATCAGTACCCGTTTTAAAAATTCATGATACAGGTATAACCAATGCATTGAAAAATCAGATAGGTACAGCGCCAGGCTGCTACTATGGCTATAATAAGACGGCTGGAACAGCCAGTTATCCTTCAGGATTAATCCACGATCTTGAACAACGCAGGTGGACAACAGAGGAAATTGTGGACTTAAGTAATGTCGCAGGCATTGATTTTGTTGTTGTTGATGCAATTATGATCCTGGAAGAATATAAATCATACGATCCGTCCAGAAAAGTAAGAATGAACACGGTAGTTGCAGGAGTTGATCCGGTTGCAGTTGATAATGTATGTTCAAGAATATTGGGGTTAAATCCTGATGACATATCTCACATTACCCTGGCAGAGAAAGTAGGATTAGGCACTAATAACTCGTATAAAATCCAGATTGAAGGAGCAAGTATTAATGATGTTCTAAAAAGAGTAAAACAAAATCCGTCTGAAAACGGAAATTTTGGCCAAAGCTGCAGAACATGGCTGGTATCACAAACTTATACAGGAACAATCAGTACAGAACATATTCCAGGCGAAGATACCTTAAAACCTGTTGCAGGTGTTGGAGGCTGGTCTCAACCTACTTACTTTTTCGATGACCGTATTGACCTGTATAGTTATTTTAACAATCCAAGCGGTATTGTATCCTATGCTTTCACCTATTTTTATGCACCCCAGACTCAGGACGCTGTTCTTCAGGTTGGATCTGATGAAGCAATGTGGGTATATATTAATGGAGAGAAAGTATATGAGTATAATGGAACACGCACATATTCGGAAAGTCAAAGCTATATTGAAAATGATACGGCAAACATAACAATAAAAGCTGGCAATAATACATTGATGGTAAAGACATACCAGAGTTTAGGCGATTACAGTTTTGCTTTAAACATTGCAGAACCATATGTTGCACTTCCTTATATTATCTCCGCAAATCGTGTTGAAGGATTAAAATTCTTTACAGAAAAACCAACAAACGCACCTCCTACCGAAGTGTTATGCGCCAGCGATGGCATTGACGAAAATTGTGCTTTAAATACTTTTGCCGGGAAGTTATCTGTTATTGATCCTGACCCTGACGAAGAATATAATTTCTACTTCGCTACCGGTGATGGAGATGATAACAACAACTTATTATTAATATCAGGAGATTCATTACTTGTAAATCATACTATTGATTACGAGTCATGTGATACTATACGAGTAAGAATATACGCTGAAGATAAAAACGATCCTTTCAGTTGCATAACTGAAAGAATTAAAATACCTGTGAGAGATATTGCTGAAGCCCCAAGATCAATTGAGATCAGTGACACCCTGGTAGCTGAAGGGCTTCCGATTGGTTCTTTTGTAGCATTAATTACTGCTGATGATGATGCCGGTGATACTCATGAATACGAACTTGTTTCCGGAACAGGTTCTGCAGGAAATGGTAGCTTTATGATATCGGGTGATTCATTATTGACTATGGATATTTTTCATTATGCTACCCAATCAAGTTATAATATAAGGTTAAAATGCATCGACAATACAGGATTTGAGCTTGAACAAACATTTGTAATTAAAGTAATTAATCCCATCAACATCATTGAAAGAAAAGAAAATTTTAAGGATGTTTGTACTTTATACCCTAATCCATTCCGTAATACCATAAATCTTAAAAGCATATCACAAGATAAGATTCAATCAATAGATATTTTTGACATTTCAGGAAAGGTTGTATACTTTGAGAATGCATTGTATAATTCGGAATTATCTGTTAATACTTCCGAATTAATGTATGGTACTTACTTAATGCGTGTAAATATTGGAGGTAGATACTATAATACGACTGTGGTAAAACAAAAATGATTAGTTAAAACCTTATATAATCAGCATTAAAATGACCGGAGAAGACATATGACAGGTCTGCTTCGGTCTTTTTATTTACACTTTCTTCACCCCAAACATATACATACCTCTTGTGGTTTTTAACCGGACAATAAGTCCATACATGTTTATTACCATAAAGGAAAAAAGATTCGCTCGCAGTAAATTTTTTCTTTTTTATTTCTGCCCTGGCTGTTAGTTCTAACTCAAAAAATTTTACGTTATCATCCGCTGGAAGATAAAGAAAAGCATCCGGTTCATTTTTCTTACTATATGTTAATACTACTATCTGTAACTGGTTATCATTCTTCTTTACAACATATGCATCCTGTGCCTCCCCATAAATACCAGTATTTGCCATAAATTTTGCTACTACTTCAAGAAGCTCATCATTTAAATAAAACAGGCAACCCATTTTCAAGTAATAAACTGAATTAAACCCTTCCAGATTATATGCTTTGGTTTTAAAATACAGATAAAATGCTACAATCAATAAAATGAAAGGTAAGATCCATAGAAAAGAATAAGATACATTTATAAAAATTAACAACCATGGAAGGAATATACTTACAATTGCCGGGTTTGCTATAAGGATCTTTTCAATTCGCTTTGTCCGGTTAAATTTATCCTGCACTGAGTATTTTACTCCCTGTAACATTTTTCTTAAAGCTTCTTCTGTATCCTTAAACTGTTTTTCATAAACCTGACCTGATACAATGTTGTCTGCTCCACAATAGTTACATGCTCTTTGCACTCCATCTCCTGAAAGTTCAGCACCGCAACAGCGACATCGGGGAGGCGCTCCTTTGGAAGCCGGGGGCAAAGCATTTGCCAGAGACGGGAACTTTTTAAAATAATACAAACCCCACTGAATTGCCAAAAATGTAAGAATAATACCGGTAATATTTATATAAGCCATCCACCAGAATAATGGATAGTATATGTTCCCGCTTATACTAAAATCCTGTTTGTGTGATAATAGTTCCCACCAATTGATATCACCCCTGACACTATTCGGAAAATACATGATACTCCAAAAACCCAGGGCAAACAACCAGGTACCGGCACCAATCAGTATTGCACTGACTTTAAACTCTCGTGCATGCACAAAATTTTTATGTTGTACTTTTTGTTTAAGTACATCCTGTGACTTAAGCCTGTTGCGTATTTCCTTAAAGTAATAATGCACTTTCCCGGTCAGTGGATTATCAGATCCACAATTGGAACAATGCAATTCATCCTTCGTCAAATCAACGCCAACCTGTGCACCACATGCCTGGCAGTTGGCAGAAAAAGCGGTTGTTTCATTTAGATGTTGAGTCATGTTTTACCTATAAAATTAGAGAAATGTATGCAATATTGAGACTCAAAATTCAATTTGTAGATGAAATTTAGTTAATAAAATCATGATTTCAATATTTATTTAACACAATGCATTTTGCTTTCTTTTTATACTTTTATTTTTGAATAAACTTAAAAATTAAAGTAACTGATATAACATGATAAAAGGAATACTCTTCGACATGGACGGCGTACTGGTAGATTCTGAAGAATATATATGCAAGGCTGCCATCATGATGTTTGACCGCAAGGGATTGAAGGTTAAACCTGAAGATTTCATCCCCTTTGTAGGCCAGGGAGAAAATGCTTACATTGGAAAAGTGGCTGAAAAATATCACTTTCCTATTGATATACAAGAAGTGAAAGCACTTACTTATGCTATATATGCTGAGATTGTTGAAGGAAACCTTAAGCCTTTACCCGGGGTATTTACTTTTATTGAAAAAGCAAAACAAAAAGGATTAAAGCTTGCAGTTGCAACCAGTGCTGACCGGGTAAAAATGGAAGTGAATCTAAAAAATATTGGTTTGTCGGAAGATACTTTTTCAGCAACTGTTAACGGATTAGAGGTCGAGCGTAAAAAACCTTTCCCGGATATATTTATTGTAGCAGCAAAAAAACTGGGCTTAAAACCAGAAGAATGCCTGGTAGTTGAAGATGCAGTAAGCGGAGTTGAAGCAGCAAAAAGTGCCGGGGCCAGATGTCTGGCACTTACCACTTCTTTTAAAAAAGAAGAGCTAAATAAAGCCGATTGGATATCCAATACTTTGGCCGAAGCGCCGAAGAGTGCATTGAACTGGTAACAGCTATCGAATTCTGAATAAAAAATGTATTGAGTTATAAAACGTTAAGGTTTCGAAGTACTAACCCATAAATGAATACACTTATATAACTTAATCTTAATTTCATGCTAAATTATTTGGAGGCATAACGATACCTGTAAAAGCTGTCCAATTTGTTAATTGTACTGCTTTTTCTCAATATAGGTAATGTCGTTCTCATGTTCTGGTTACTGAGCGCAGTCGAATTGCACTTCGTTAAGAAACGCGCTGCTACGGCTTGCTTTTATAGTCCCTTTATATTTACATCACTTATTAACATTAATTATCAACATAAATTATGTGTTAGGGCTATGTGGCTTTGTTATTCATAGTTATAGTTTCCAGCCAATCAATCATTTCATCTAAACATGTTTCTATTATATTCCAAACAATTTCATAGTCAATCCCAAAATAATCATGGACAATACGGTTGCGAAATCCTCGTATTCTTGTCCATTAAATCTCTGGATTTTTATCTCTAAAATCAGGATCAATACGATTTGCAGCTTCTCCAATTATTTCAAAATTCCTAACAACGGCATCTACTGATTTATCATCCGCTAAAAATGAATTATAATCAAGGTCTTTTGTATATCGCTTAATCTTCTGAGCCGATTGCAACATATCATCCAATAACAATAATATCTCACGTTTAGACATATATTAAATCTGAATTGATTGAATTCAAATATTTTTCTTTAACTCCTTTTTTTGATACTAGATCCACCTTGAAACCTATAATATTTTCTAATTCTTCAGCTAAATCGATAAATCTTACACCAATCTTGTCAGAAAACTCCACAAGAATATCCAAATCACTGGAATCGTTTTGTTCTTTGCGTGAATAAGAACCGAAAATCGCCATTGATTTTATGGGATAGTCTTCAAATAATCTGCTTTTATGATTATCCAAAGTATTTTTTATCTCTTGTAATGTTCTCATAATCCAAAAATACCACTTTTTATTGAGTCACTAAAAATCAACATGATAAAAATATTGAATTATTATAGTGTTTTTGGCCATTAGCCCTAAAGACAATAAAAGCTGGCCGTCCCGATAAAATCGGGATGTACTACTTTTTCTGAATTTACGTAATGTCGCTTTCATGTTCTGCAATCCGTTAAGAAACACATAAACGGCTTGATTTTATTGTCCTGTTAGCACCTGATGCACGCTTGCAATATTTCTTATAGTAGTATAAAACTATGTTTTCTATCTTTTATCATACAAATTCTGTCTTTTCTAAAAAAAATCTTTGCAGCATTGTTCAATTGTAAGAAGAATATTCTTTCCATTATCCAAATGCACTATCTTAAAATTCATATTCCTTACCATGAGATACAAATTCAGGATATTGAGATCCATATTCTTTACTTTAAAACCCAAATGCGCTATCCAAAAATGCATATTCTTTATCATAAGATCTATATTCATGACCTCAAGACGTATATTCTTAACCATGAGACTCAAATGCACTATCTCAAGTTCCATATTCTTTACAATAAGATTCAAATGCGCAACTTCGAGATGCAAATGCGGCACCTGAAACTGCAAATGTGTCAGTTGAAGATGCAAATGTGTCAGTTGAAGATACAAATGCTTAACCTTAAGATGTATTTTCTTTATCATGAGTTAAGATTATATTATATAATCTCAACAAAATCTTACCTTAGCACAAAGAGAAAAACCATTTACCATGAAATACCTGAGCCTTTTCCTCTTTCTGCTTTCCATTCCCGTCTTGCAAACCAATGCCCAGGTTCCCCCATCAATGCAAAACACATTGGGCAATACCATTTACAAAGATGAAATATCACGATATTACATCACTCCTAAACGGATCGTCTGGATGACAGATTCAACAAATCAAAAAATCACAAATCCTCAAATATTGCTTTTACGGGGTGACGGGCAAACCAGTTTTGGTATTGACAAATCACAGGTTTGCCAGCTAAAAACAGGAGAAAGTGACACTACGGGAATTATCCTTGACTTCGGTATAGAACTCAATGGGGGAATTCAGATTACCACGGCAACCAGCAACCGCGTTACGCCTTTGGTGCGCATCCGCTTTGGCGAATCGGTAAGTGAAACCATGAGTACCGTAATTGGCGACGGTACTACCGGCGAACAGGGCGGAGCAACAAACCACCATGCTATGCGTGATTTCGAGATACGGCTTCCCGGATATGGCACATTAGAAGTGGGAAATTCCGGTTTTCGTTTTGTCCGTATCGATCTGGTTGAGCCAAACGCACGGGTAGCCATTGAGGAGATAAGAGCCGTAGCAAAGATCAGGGATATGGAATACAAAGGTTCTTTCAGATGCAACGACAGCCTGTTTAACCAGATATGGCTTACAGGAGCTTATACCGTTCACCTGAATATGCAGGACTACTTGTGGGATGGCATTAAACGCGACCGTATGGTATGGATAGGAGATATGCACCCGGAGGTAATGACCATTAACACAGTATTCGGATACCAGGATATTGTACCTAAAAGCCTCGACTACGTGCGAGATCATACACCCCTTCCTAAATGGATGAATGGTATCAGTTCATACTCCATGTGGTGGATTATCATGCAATATGACTGGTATATGTATCATGGAAATAAAAGCTATCTTCAGGAACAAAAAAATTACCTGACAGGACTTCTTCAATTACTAATGACCAAAGTAGACAAAAAGGGAAATGAACAACTTGATGGTATGCGATTTCTTGACTGGCCGTCGAACGGAAATGAGAAAGGTGTTCATGCAGGCCTTCAGGGGCTTATGATCCTGGCATTTAATCGGGGTGCAATACTTTGCAATACCCTTGGAGAAGAAAACCTGGCAAAAGAATGTGAAGAGATGGTTATTAAGATGAAGGCAGGTATTCCCGATATAAATAACTCTAAACAGGCAGCAGCTTTACTTGCATTATCGGATGCAGTACCTGCTGAAAATGCCAATAATGATGTTATAGCAAAAGACGGAGTGAAAGATTTTTCCACATTCTATGGATACTATATGCTGCAAGCCCAGGCAAAAGCCGGCGACTACCAGACTGCTATTGACAATATAAGGTTATTCTGGGGCGCCATGCTTAAACTCGGGGCTACAACTTTTTGGGAAGGTTTTAACCTCGACTGGATTGAAAACGCAGCAGGAATAACAGAAATAGTTCCTGAAGGCAAAAAAGATATTCATCGTGACTTTGGGGATTATTGTTACAAAGGGTTGCGTCTCAGTCTTTGCCACGGATGGTCCAGCGGGCCTACTTCATGGCTGACCGAGCATGTACTGGGAATAGAAGTTGTGGAACCCGGTTGTAAAACAATACGAATTGAGCCCCACCTGGGCGATTTGCAATGGGCTGAAGGAACATTCCCTACTCCCTATGGTATTGTATCAGTCCGCCATGAAAAGAAAGAAGACGGGACTATACAAACCAAAGTTGATACACCAAATGAAGTTAAAATAATTCAATAAAGAATATTCATGAGTAAATTGGCAGGAATCATTCAAATTAACAAATCTACCTTGGTAAAAATATATAGCTTGTTTAGCAGTCAACCTTGGTTAAAGGATGACTGCTAAACTTTCTCTAAATTCCTATTTATTTTTAATTACCTTATATATAGCTTTATCTTTCCCTGAGATAATTTCAACGAGGTATATACCATCAGCTCCTTCTATATCAAGACTGATGTTCTCACAATCAAAATAATGAAGATTTTTTACTTCAATACCAGCTATATTCCTTACTTTAATCAGTACATCCTGTAGCTCAGTCCCAAACTCAATAGTAAATGCACCGGTTGTTGGATTTGGTGAAAGAATAATTTCTTTATCAAAAGAACTTTCAACAACCCCTACTATAGAAATATACCGGCAGGATGAAGTATCCACGCAACCGGACTTGGTTACTTCAACAGCATAGTTACCAGTGTTATCCGGATTAAAACTTCGTGAGTCTTCACCATTTATCACTCTATAACTTTTACTACAATCAAGCCATTGATAATTATCTGCATCCAGTTCATTTGACCTGAGTGAAGACCCTGATTTGGTCACAGTAATATCTATTTTAATAGCTTTAATATCCACGGTAATTATACTATCACATTTATAGTTTTGTGAGATATACGAAAATACACGAACTGTATCTTTAATTATTTCTTCTGTTATCCCATCCGGGAATGTAAAGCTATCACCATAACATATATTCAGATTGTAGTAAAAATTATCCCTTATTATCAGGTTTACAGTTATCGTGCTATCACATCCATAGATATTCGAAGTATAAGTAAACACACAAGTAGTGTCCCTCGTAACGTTATTAAGCAAAGTCCCATCCGGGAGCCCGTATTCCGATCCTTTGCAGATAGTATCATTAATTATAATATTATCACGGATCACAATATACGTAGTAATCACACTATCACATTCAGCAGGTATATCAAATGCGCAGGCATAAACCGTATCATTGGTAATGTTTGCAACAGTAACTCCATCGGGGAAGGTATAATCATCTCCCTTACATATTGTATCATATTCTGTAAAATTATTATCAATGTGCAGATACACGACAACATTACTATCACAACTAAAACCACTGGAAGTAGATGTAAGCGCACTGGTATCCACCATATCAAAATAAACATGGGAAAGGGATGTTCCATCAGGAAATGTATAATTATCTCCATAGCAAATAGTATCCTGTTCAATAATAAAAATTTCCTCTATTACATCAAGATTCACAGTATCAATAGCCACACATCCCCTTTCTGCTCTGGCCATAATACTATACGCTCCGGTTGAAGTAGCATCTATTGTTTGCCCAGCCCAGTCATCATTCCAATTATAAGATAAAAACCCGCTACCGGCATCCAGGGTAACTCCACAAAATATAGTTCTGTCTGCACCTAAATCATTTAGTCTGGGTGCAGGAATATGTGTCATCTCTTCACCAACAAAATAAGAAGGTATAATGGGTGCATATTTACGTGCACGTACCCAGTCCACATTCATTGAACCGGTTCCTGAAGAAACTCCACCTAGCATAATTTGTAGGTCTTCATCGCGTGTATGCATGGTATTTGTTGTGCTAATAGTACCTACTGAAGGAAAATCACCAAAAAGATTACCTGTATTTACCCAGGTTAAAGACCATATCCCCGTTGCACTGCTATATGGATACCATGTAGTGGCAAAATTATGACCTTGACAAAAATCTGTTGAAGTACCTGAATATGATATACATGCCGAATTCGAATTAGTTAGCATTGCATAAGATGTATGGGAATTGACTTTAGTCCAAAACAAACTTGGCCAAGTGCCAGATTTTGAATCTATTTGAGCCTCAACTGTATACACACTGCTAATCGGCAGGGTATCATCAGAAATTATGACACCATTACTACTCCAGGCTAAATTAAGTATACCATCAATTATCGTATCAGTAGAAAAACTACCGCAAGGTGACGAAAATTTTATCGGCAAACTATCGAACCCTTCCCAAAAACTAAATGTATTATTCGGATCTGAAGCTGCATCAGCTAAAGGGTTACCATATAACATATGGATGGTATCAATACTACCTGCCCTAATATGTGATACATTTACCCAGATTACTGTAGTATCAGTATTCATTGCCGATTCGATATAGTAGCCCAATTCGTTGCAACAACTCATATCAGTAAATAGTATATCTCTTCCGTCAGATTGCATATATCCATCATCTACCGGTGTTTTCGTATCAACAATAAGCTTTAACTCGTAGTCTTTTAAGGTATAACCAGAGGTATTATCAATCGTAATAATTTTTTTATACTGCCAGTCACTATAACATCCTTGTGAATAACTTGTAAATGTTATCAGCATGAATAAAATCATCCATGTTTGTTTAATAAAAAGGAGTATTAGTCTTTTCATGGTGTTAATATTTAGATTAGTTGATATAATTTCTTAACCAGTAAATCTTTTGAATGAACCAAGTTATAAAAAAGTATTTATACTTGCCAACTTTTCTATTATAAAATTGGTTTTTTCTAACGTGATAATTTAAAGAATAGTATCCTATCTGCCGGCAATTTCCCTCTCAATCGTATACTCACCCGATCCTATTAAACCAATATATAAAAAATCACCATCAGGCTCACATTTTACAGTTTTACCATTTAGCTTAGCCTCAGTATGGGTTACTCCTCCTCCGGGTATATATACTTCAGCCTGCATATTATCAGGTATTTTTAAAGTCATACTAAATTTTAAATCTTTACGGTCCCATCGTAATTGTATATCGCCCCTGTCCGTAGGCAGGATACCTTCCGCAAAACTCAGTTTATCCTTAAAATCTAAAGGTTTTACTTGTATTACTTCATGTTGTGCCTTTAAGGGTTTTACTCCCAGAATATATTCCTGGATTCCCAGCATCCCCACAGCTCCCCATGGATGTGACAAACTAAAATTATGCTCCGGTGCATCCCAAGACTCCCATGTTACCGAAGCACCTTGTTCGATAATTTTTGCCCATCCATCCCAGGATGTATTGGTATAAAGCTCCAAAAGATGCTCTCCATCTCCCCCTTTACCAATAGCATCGGGTAACCACCTTAGTGTAACCATACCTACACTCATCTTCCAGTTTTTCACAATTTGAGTAACAGGTTCTAAGTTTTCCTCCGGCACAATTCCTGCAGCAACAGGCATCATATTGCTATGTTGCGATGCATGAGTACTCTGGGAAAGATCAGATTTTAGACCATCAATGTAAATTCCATCCTTATTAACAAGTTTATTATTAATAGCATCCTTTATGTTATTGGCTTTAAGCTTATATTCATCCGCATCTTTTATATTACCTGTAACTTTCGCAATGTTTGATATAACCAGATAATCAAGGTAAGCATACACATCAACAACAGTGCGCGATTCTGTCTCCATATCGTAACCATATCGCATGGTAGCCGGCCAGTCAATAATCCCAAATTCGTAAGGTCCACGGCCACCGGCAAGATTATGTATCAAGCCTGTTTCTTTCTTTTGATAGGTCTCAACATATTGAGCAACTTTCTTTAACTGGTTATAATGTGTTTTTAAAAAAGAAATGTTACCTGTTTGTAAATAATAGTCCCAAACCCATACCAGGAAAGATTGGGTATAATCGGGAATATCTCGTCCTCCGTCACCATTTGGGTAAACAGCATTCAGCCGACCATCCGGCCAGTATTGTTCCTGCGAATCCAAAAATTCAAGCAGTGCTTTCAGGCTCATTGTACGATCTCCCATCACCGACATTGCCGGTACCGATTGCGACCAGCTATCACCCAAAAATGGCCCCTTCTCCCTGGTTGGTGTATCCACAAAATCCTCATGGGTACCTGCGATCAGGGAGTAGCACATTAGGTTCCAGACTTTGTTAAGCATAGCATTCGAAGAATTGAAATATCCCCTGTTCTCGTTGAGCTCATAGTGTCTGCATATAAAACTAACATCTTCCATTTCCAATTCAATGGGTGCATGTTCTACCTGGATATATCTCATTCCCAGATACAGCATCGGACAAAAGGTTGCATCTTTTCCATTTAAAATGAAATAGTAATTCATATTGGCATCCTGGTTCACAGTAGCTGAAACACTTCCGTCTTCATTTAATACAAATCCTCCAAGAATGGTAACCGTCGAGCCGGCTTCCCCTCCATGAAAGCTTATTTGTGGCATACCTGCATATATCTTTCCTAGATCTATCACATATTTACCTTTTCCAAGGTGTGTTATGGATTTTGGCTTTATTTCGTACTCTATCACACGGGTAAGGTCAGGACGCAACTCCCCTGTCCAGGGTTCTACAGGAGGTATGCCAATAACTTCAGCATTATCCCATGAAGTATCGTCAAAATGAAGCTTGTTCCAATCAGAGATAAATTTCCTGGAATCAATCTTTTCCACTCTACCTATACCCTCACCATTCCGTTGAGGTTGATCGGGCGCCCAAGCCTCAACCTGCTTCTGTTTCCAAGTGCCATCAGAACCGATTTCCATTATTTCACCATCATCAAATTCAACAATAGTTTTAAATAATAACCCCCTTGCCCCGGGAGCCCTTCCCTGCCCTCCTCCGTGCCAATGTGTTAAAAGGGAAATAATATTTTCTTTACCCGATAGTACATTTTTCGTAATATCCAAGGCCTGGTAGTATGCATATTGGGGATAGTGATAACTATACCCCTTCCCAATAAATTGTCCATTCAGTGAAAGTTCAAAACTATGACAAGCTGAGATATATGCAATACAGCGTTTTACAGGCTTCGCAGGTAATGTAATTTTTTTTCTGAAATAGGTATAATCATCTGCATCCTTGCTGTTTCTTCTTATCCAAAAAGCTCCTGCCCAGTCATTATGTGTAAATAATCCGCTACCAAAGGATGAAATATCTGAGTACGGTCCTTCTTCATCATTTTTATCCCATGTACGCACTTTCCAGTAATATTTTGTGGCTGGATTTAAAGCAGTGCCCCCATATTCAATATAATTTACCATCGAGGAGGAAATCTTTTCGCTATTCCACATATCTGCATTGTTTTCTTCAAGCAATTCTTTGCTTGATGCCACAAGTATCTGGTATGCTGTTTGCATCTCGTTGTTATCAGGGTCCATAAAATACCAGCCAAAATAAGGCAAACTACCAACCCCGATAGGATCAGTTTTATCACAAGTCCTTAGATTTTCCGGAGAATACGGTGCTGATGCATACATACTAACATTCATGCATATAATGCATAGTAAATTGATATATGATATCAGGTTTGCAGATTTTTTTCGTATCATATTGATATGTGTTAATAATCATTCAATCCATAAAAATAGCAAAAAGTAGTTTATTAAAAAGTATCTCTAAAAATAAACCCATTCCAAATAATAAGATATAAATAAATCCTTTGCAATTTTATACTAAGTGTTTTTAAATGTAAAAAAAAGCCCATTTAATCATGCAAATTCTGCATCCTGACATTATTTTATGCTTCCTGTCAAAATGTAAACGTAAATTTATACAATCGAACAATAACCTCCGTATAATCTCAATCATTTAATAATGACTAACTGAACTAATTAAAATTTAAACGTATGAAAAAGATTTTTTTTATGATGATTGCCCTTGCATACTTCGTATTCACAGGATGTGAAAAGGATAGTGGCGATGACGAATGGTCAAATAAAATAGAATTGGGAACCGGGATACAAGGTTTTGATCTTACAGGTGTCGGCTCAAAGTTCACACAATATACCACTATATGGTTCAGGCTGGAAAGCAAGACAGATATGACTGGAAAAACCGTTAAAACGCGTATTGAACAAATGAGTGGATCACCAATAATTGATGATATAATTGTTTCGTACCCAATAGCTGAAAAACACATATTAGTTAGCACATTCAATGTTGCAATAAAAGGATCGTATAAAATATCTGCATATTTTGATGATAATGGAACTGAAACAGGAATTGCTTCAGCTGAATTTGTTATTGAGTAAAATGATTTTGAAATCTTTATAAATTAAGGAGTTTCCTGCAAGATATAAATTAAAACAAACCGCTAAGGCACAAAGGTGCATAGAATTGTCAATAAACAACTTTCTTGTTACTCCATTGTGCCTTCGCGGTGAAAATATTCTTTTTGACAATTTTTTTTTTAAAAGTATTGGTAATCAAAGTCGTCCTAAAAAATAACCATCAAACCTGCTATTTTATCTTCTCTGCTACAAAAAGACAATGATTAAACATAAAACGGCTCTTAAGCAAACTCCATCTATTAACTTTGAATCCATATTTTTTAAAAATTAAGATATAATCTTTGCCAGACATCTGATATGGATGCATTATATCCACACCTGTTATCTTCAGCAGATATTTAAAAAAGCGATAATTGTGGACATCAACCGTAAATATCAAAATTCCTTGTCGTTTTACTAATTCTGACAACCTGAACATGGCGAGTTGCAGATCATCAAAATGATTTATGGAGTTCATACAAAAAATAAGATCAAACTTTTCATCAGGAGTAAAATCTTCAATTTTTGCCGGGATGAAATCGACCCAAGGATAATTCTCCATCGAAAACAACACTAGCTTCTTGTTATAATTTTCCAATAATGGATCTATTGCTGTGACATGATGATCATTCAACACCATAAATATTCCTGAAGGGCCACAACCTACATCTAAGACATTTGCAGGTACAGGTTCGATCCCGGGAATCATCTTCAAGATATTTATCCAATATTTTCGTTTGCATTCGAGATATCTTTCATTCTTCCTTTTAAGATAAAGCTTCCACCATATACCCTCAAAAAGCTGCGCAGTTATCCATTTTGGCATCATACTTATTCATCATATTTTGAATTTCATAACAAATATACCAATAGTAATCGTGGAAACATGGCCATTTGGTAAAACAACTGACCTCATATAAAATCAACATTTACACTTCAATTTCAAGATGTTTATTGTATTTTTGTGCTTCATTTTAATGCTATGAGGACCCTGCTGGAAGTAGATAGAGTAACCCGTATTTATGGCGAAAAAGTACTTTTTAATAAAATTTCTCTTCATATAACTGAAGGCCAGAAAGTTGCGCTGATAGCTAAAAATGGCAGCGGGAAAACAACACTGCTAAACATCATCGCAGGAATTGAAGGACCCGATGAAGGAACGATAACCCTTAACCGCGAAATAAACACAGAATATCTCTTTCAAAATCCGGTTTTAGTTCCCGAAAACACTATTTTCGAAGAAGTGTATAATACCCGGAATGAAATAAATAAAGCTATAAAAGCATATGAAAAGGCACTCATTAAAGGAAACGAGAAGGACTTACAGAAAACCATTGAACAAATGGACCGATTGAATGCATGGGAATATGATACAAAAATAAAGCAGATACTTACCATACTAAAAGTTACCGAACTTGATAAAAAAATTAATACACTTTCAGGAGGACAACAAAAACGAGTAGCTCTGGCAAAACTACTTATTTCTTCTCCTGACCTCCTGATCCTCGACGAACCCACAAACCACCTGGATGTAGAGATGATTGAATGGTTGGAAGAATACTTGTCTCAAAGTAATATCACTTTGTTAATGGTAACACATGACCGATATTTTCTCGACCGGGTATGTAATGAAATTCTTGAACTGGATAGTGGCAACATATACAGGTATGAAGGAAATTACACATATTTCTTAAAAAAGAAAGACGAACGCATGGAAATCGCTGCCGGCGAAGTCGAAAAAGCAAAAAACCTGTTAAGGAAGGAACAGGACTGGATGAACAGAATGCCAAAAGCAAGAGGCACAAAGGCAAAGTACCGTATTGACAACTATTACGAGCTAAAATCAAAAGCTGAAAACGGAACACGTAATGAGAAGATGAATATCTCAATTGAAGCATCCCGTATGGGTAAAAAGATCCTGGTTTTAAAAGACATCTGTTATAAATGGGATGACTTAAAAATACTTGATGGTTTCACGTACACTTTCAGCCGCTACGAAAAAATAGGAATAATAGGTAAAAATGGGGCAGGAAAATCAACATTTTTGGATGTTATAACAGAAAAGCTTAAACCCCGGGCAGGAATTTTAGAAATGGGTGAAACCATCAAATTTGGCTATTACAAGCAAGAAGGTATCATTTTTGATGAAAACACCAAGGTTATTGATATTGTAAGAGAGATTGCTGATGTGGTAAAAATTGGTAATGGTGAAAGCATTTCGGCAGCAGCATTTCTCAATTATTTCATGTTTCCCTACCCAACACATCATCAATTGGTAAGCAAACTCAGTGGTGGTGAAAAAAGACGTCTTTATTTAGTTACTGTTTTAATGCAAAGTCCTAATTTTTTAATCCTTGACGAACCCACAAATGACCTTGATATAATTACCCTTCAAGTGCTTGAAGACTATCTTGCCTCGTTTAATGGATGTGTCATTGTTGTGTCTCACGATCGCTATTTTATGGATAAAATAGTTGATCATCTTTTTGTGTTTAAAGGCAATGGGATTATAAAAGATTTCCCAGGTAATTATACCATCTATAAGGATTACGAAGATCAGATAAAGCGTGAAGAATCAATAAAAACCAAACCAACATCCACCAGAAAAGAAAAAAACGACCAAACCCAGACAAGAAAACTCACATATAAAGAAAGAATTGAATTAGAAGCACTTGAGAAAGAAATTGAACTACTTGAAAAAGAAAAGAAAGTCATTGAAACCGAATTAAATTCTGGCGGGCTTAACGCACAGGATTTGCATACAAAGTCAACATTCTATGGCGATTTGCTTAAAAAGCTGGATCAAAAAACTGACAGATGGCTGGAATTAAGCGAATTATAATTACATCCTGTATTATTTCTTTTTACGCAACTCAAGTATTTTCTTTTCTTTTTCAATATTATCGCGTGCCAGGTCTTCAATTCTTTTATGCAACTTTTTATTCTCATCTTCTAATTTCTTTTCCCTTCTATCAGCCTCATCTTGGGTAGCTTGCATTTCTTCCATGTTTTGCCTTAGCTCTTCTTCCTGGGCCTGCATCTGTTCGGCTTGAAGCTGCGTTTTTGTCAGCATATTCTGTATTAATGAATTCGCTTTAACAGTAGCTATCACAGATACTATATTCTCAGACAGCTTTTCAAGAAATTCTACTCTAAATTGTTCCACCTTATTGAAAGATGCCAGTTCAATTACCCCAATGATAGTATCATCTCTCTTAAGAGGGACTAATAACAAATTATTTATAGTAGTTTGCCCTAAGCCTGAACTCATCTTTGAATAACTTTCGGGTAAATTTCCAACTTGCAGTACTTCTTTAGATTTATAACAAACACCAACCTGCCCTTCGCCCGGATAAAATTTCTTTTTCTCCAGCTTTTCCTTATTGTAGGAATATGATGCAACAAGCTCCAGGAATTGATCTTCCTCTTGCTCATCATTCACTAAAAATATACCTCCCTGAATTACATCAATGTATTCAACAATATTTGTTATCAGCTGCTGGGTCAATTGCCCTATATTGTTTTTTTCTTTACTTAGTATATCCGAAAACTTCGCCAAACCCTCATTAAACCATTTCTGAACCCTTTCTGACATTTCTTTATCTTCCAATGTTTTCTTTTGTTTTTCTATTTCTGCTTTTCGCTTGTTAAGTTCCTCCTCGCCCTTTTGCAATTTAACTTCCAGGGTTTCTTTGTCGTGCTTTAACTGTTCCTCCCTGACACGAATAAAGACTATTACGCCAATTAAAAGAGTAAAACCAATAATGGAGTAAAACCACCATGTTTTCCAGTAAGGGGGACGAACAATAATTTTAAGAATAGCTGGTTCTAAAGACCACAAACCATTATTATTTGCCGCAAATACCCTGAAAATATATCCTTTTCGTGATGGAGGCAAATTTGAATATGTTGCAAATCTTACGGAAGCATCCGTATAGGTCCAGTGATCATCATACCCTTCCAGCATGAACTTAAATTTATTATTCTCAGGTGCAACATAATGTAATCCTGCAAACTCAATGGAAAAAACTTTAATTTTATGATGTAGGCTTATAGACTTTGTCTCAATTAAAGGCCTGGTTAATAATACTTTTCCATATACCTCTTCATTAATACCAACAATACTATTTGCCACCTTTAAATTCGTTAGTTGTACACTGGGAGGATAAGGATTGATAACCACTTTTTCAGGAATAAATGAATTAAATCCATTTATTCCACCAAAAAATATTTCACCCTCTTTGCTCTCCGCTTTTGAATGATAAAGGAATTCCTGGCTTTGCAAATTATCAGATTTATCATATTTCCGGTATATAACCGTATCTTGTTTCTTAACAACATTCATTAATTGATATAGGCCTTTATCAGAACTTACCCAGAGATTACCCATTTTATCATCTGCAGCTTCCAGTAACCTGATTTTTGGAAGCCCATTTCGTTTACCGAGAACCTTAAATGTATAATCCGAAGGCTCCATTCTTACCAGATATTCGTTATTTATATCAAACCATACCTTCCCCATTTTATCAACATGGATAAAATTCACACTTTGTACAGTTATCCCTTCTATGCTTGAAAATTCTTTAAATGCATTTAAATTATAGTCAAGAACAATTAATCTG
Source organism: Bacteroidales bacterium (assembly GCA_016926235.1). Next base: position 76,757 of record JAFGOZ010000010.1, read on the forward strand.
TCGGCCCCTATTAAAACTTTAGTATCTAAACGGTTTAGGGTGAATACCTGACCCGGGATTTCAGGTGTATTTTCAAACGCCTCTAATGATGGAGAAATCAATACATATTCCTTTGTATTAATATCAAAATAATATAGCCCGTCAAGCGTACCGGCCCATAATATATTTGAGCTTACCGGATCAAACAGCAAGCAATATACATTTGGTTCGGGAAATCCATCGGGATTATTACTATTCTTTAGATAATGAATAAACTGATTCGTTGAAGTATTAAAAAAACTAAATCCGCCTTTATATGAACAAAACCATAAATTATTATCTTCATCAACAATTATCTCCTTTATGTTATTACTCAAAGGCGAATTTGAGTTATCAGGATCATTTTTATAATATGTAAATTTCCCGGTTTCTCTATCAAGAAAGTTAAGACCCCCGTTTTCTGTACCTGCCCAAACATTCCCATTATTATCTACTGCAAGAGAATATACATTTTTATCATTCAAATAATACGGATTATCAAAAGGACTATAATCATACCTGATAAAACCTGATGTATTAAGATTTGTAAAACTTACTCCTCCTGCGAATGTTCCCAACCAAAGTCCTTCCTGATCATCCGTTTTTATCAACTGAATTGAATTATGACTTAAAGCAGATATCGGATGTTTATCATGGGCATACCACAAAAATGTTTCATTTTTGGGGTTAAACAGATAAAGCCCAAATTGTGTTCCAACCCAAAATTGTCCTCGTTTGTCTTTTAAAAGACCTCTAACCCTTCCGCTTTGTTTAATGGAAGGATCTGGAAAATACCGCGTAAAACTCCGGGTTTCCCAGGTGAATTTTGACAATCCGTTGTTGTTATGGCCAAACCAGACAATCCCTTCATCATCAATGTACACCCTTTCAATATAGTTTTCTGCGATAGTTGTGGGATCATCAGGAATGCAGGTAAAGTGAGTAAATTTGTTTAACTCCCGGTCAAAATATGCTGCCCCGATATCCTGGTAACCTATCCAAATATTATTACGCTCATCAACAGCTAATCTTTCAGGAGTACCCGCAGGTAATGATCCCGGATCACCAGGATTAGAAACAAAATAATTAAAAACCTTCTTCCTGGGGTCATAGCTAAATATTTCTCCTGAATTTGTAAACCATAAAACAGAATCTTTGTCAACATCTATTCCTAATGTCTGTATATTCCGATCGGGATATACCTCATCCACCAGTTTTTCAAACCTGTCCTTTTCAATATTATAATAACAAACTCCATAAGATCCAACAAACCAAACAGTGCCAAAAGGATCACAAATAGATCCACGTGTTTCACTAAAATCTATCTCATTGGTGTCTATAAAATACGTTTCATATGATTTAACCGTGTATCCATCATATTTGCCAATACCCGTTCTTGTACCTATCCATATAAAGCCATAATGATCCTGAACTAAGCCTCTTATCCTGTTGTTACTCAGCCCTTCATCTACTGTAATGTATTTAAATCTGTATTGCTCATGTATCCTTGCATTCTGCGAAAAAACCGAAGATATCTGTAATAAAAACAAAAGTCCTGCAATAAAGATTTTTATCCCTCTTCCCACTCCAATCCTCTCTTTCATCTTTAATGAATTTCCTATTTGATTTATATGAAAAGCGTTAATTATATTTAGCCAATTCGTGCTCTCCATAATAATGAATAATAAAATACCTACTAAATATACAAAAGAATACGGAAAAACTCACAAATAAAGCCATATTTGAGTGGTGATATATATTACCTTATTCCTATAATTTGATAAATAATAGATAATATGTGTATTAAAAACAAATAATGAGGGATGAATGTTCCCTCATTATCTATATAACATTAAATTTAAAAGTGTATCTTGTTCTTCAGCTTATGAAGAACTAGTATTCATTGCTTTTATGGCAACACGATCATCTTTCTGGTTGAGATATTATTTTCCCCTACTGAAAAACTATAAAAGTATATTCCACTTTGTAAAGTTGTCCCATCTATTTTAACAGAATATTCACCGGCAGAAATATACTCGTCAACTGGTATACAAACTAACCTTCCCAACTCGTCAAAAACCTGTATTGTAACATGTTTTGATTCAGGAATGGAATAAGTAATAAATGTTGCGTCCTTAAATGGATTTGGATAATTCTGGTAAAGCTTATATTGCCCATTACTTATTTTAGGACTATTTATTCCAACAATTACAGGTTCAGCAGCATATTCCACCTCACGGGGAGAAATAGCATCAATTAAATCTGGCAAATCATAATACTCTAAAGCACCGGGTATAACGTGTGTTAACATATTTGACCACCTTGGATTAGCTACTAACTGACCCCAGGATGTAAATGCAGCTCTTCTAATTACAACTTTTTTGTATGATGTATCCAGGACGGCAGCATGAAGTACCACCGGCCCGGCCCTGTCAATTCCAACAATAATAATACTATCTGTATCAACATGTTCATTTGACTTAAGCACTTCGAGAGCTTTCATAATATCTTCAACTCTTTGACCTATAAGGGTTTTCCCGACATAGCCACTTATTACTGCATTTCTATGTTCATTATTATAGTGTTTTGATTCATTTTTGGCCACGTTATCAACTGTTTCTCCAAAACCTCTTACATCAATAGCAAGGACAATATTACCGGAATCAACATAAACCTTTTCTATTATACCATTAGCAGCTGCATCTGTTTTCTTTCCACGACCGTCTACATAAAGCACTGCAGGTAGTTTCCCGGTTAAGCTTTTTTGTTCAAACAGAAGCCCGGGAACAGGTACATGGTCCCCACTTTTTATTAATAAACGTTGTATAGTATAATAATCTCTGTCTATATCACCCGAATCAACCAGTTCAACAGGATCATACTTCTCCAAATGCAGCAATTCAGCCACCTTACTTATACAAGAATCTTTGGTATTTTCAGTCCAAAACGCCTCCCTGTCATCAGCCAGGCTATCTGTCTTGTTAATATTTAAATGTGTGACATTCAACTCATCTTCAAATTCATGCATAACCTGGCCTGCTGCAGTAACTTCAAGCGCTGCATTTGAGAGTGTTGTCTGGCCACTTTCAATGATAGTATCATTATCATCGTACAACCAGCGTTTAAACCAGCGTACTGCTGCTTCCCGTTTAACTTTTGTATAATCATGGGCATCGGAAGTCTCAAACATTGTAACTTTATCAGACACACCTAAGGAGTCATAAATTCTTTGAACTTCAGCATAAGTTTCCCTTGTTGCACTTATATCAAAAAAGTCAACGGTTGTTCCAATAATCATAAATGGTTTAGGAGCAAACATGGTAATATAATCAGGATGTTCGATTCCATACAATCCTTCGTAGGATAAGTTTTGGCTACCTGTCTGGGGACCGATTGTCCCATAAAGTGTCTCCTCATTCATTAAAAAATTTGCAACAACGCCAACCTTTAAGCGCTGATCATAGGCAAGAAGGTAAGTTGCCTGTGCTCCACCTCCAGAATGGCCTGTACATCCAATTTTTGTAATATCAACCACTTCAGGGCGAGAGAATAAATAATCCACACCACGGTGGTTATCCCAAAGTTCATACGCTGTAACACTTGTTCCTGCAAGCATAGATCCAGGATCAAGGAGTGTACATTCGGTTGTTCCACTACCACCATCATAAATAAGAGTTCCATTTGTATCATTAATTTGATATCTTTCGCCTTGTGCTATGGGGTCTACTATAAGTGCTGCAATACCATGCCTGGCAAATAAAATTGCAAGATTCTGGTAATCTGCATATGTTTTAGCAACATTATAATGTCCACAAGTTATAATTACTGAAGGAAACGGTGCTGTACCGGTATCCGGAATATAAAAATTAGCCGTTACATGATGATTAGGTAAACTCTGATAATGTAACCGTTCAATGCGATAAACATCGCCAGTAGTAATTGTATCAATAATAACTGCGTTTAAAGGTGTTTTTTCAGGGAAATCTCCCAGTATTTTAAGATAATTATTCCGCAATTGCTCTTGTCTCTCAAGAAAGGCAGGATAAGTTAAAAGTGATTGTTCCACAGCGTTACGCCGCGAATTCCAAATACTATCACCCCGTGACATAAGATAAGAATGAAACAATTCATTTCTCCCTGTAGCAGGCAATATATCAAGACTCTGGGAAAAAACATTTCCTATTTCCATTACTATTAATACGAATAGAAGAAACACGGTTGTGGTAATGTTCTTTTTACATTTCATAGTTTTAATATTTTTTATTGAACAAATCTTTTGATGCTGACAAACTAATCAAGGATCAGCAAAATTTAAAAGACCGGAGACTCAGTCAGCATATGCTAACTATTAAGACTTTTGGCCCTTGAGGTAAAACTATGTGCAATTCGTGGCATTACAAGTTTTCTTACCAGTCAATATGTAAGATATAATATCCGATATTGATTTGGTTTAGCTAATTTAGTTATTTTTCTTAAGATATTTCCGATAACCATCACGAATAATTACTAATTTAAATGCAAGGAGCAAAATCCAATTTATAATCGACTTTTTTGAATATTATAAATACTTAGAAAGCATGCGGTATACATCATCAGAGATAAATGGTTTTGCCATATAACCATCAAATCCCCTTTTCAAAATTTTCTCCTCATCATTTTGCATTGCATAAGCAGTTTGTGCAATTACGGGTATATTTTTATTTATTTTTTTCAGATATTCAATTAACGTTGTACCCTTGATACCTGGCAACTCAATATCAACTAAAGCAATATCAATTTCATCCTTCAACTCTTCGAATTTCATTAACGCCTCTTCTGCATTTCTTGCCCATAGGGTTTGTGCTTTGGTCTGAAACAATATGGTTTCAAGTAACAGAAAATTTGATTCTTCATCTTCAACAATTAAAATAAGTTTGTCTCCCCAATTTGGTCTTTTCACTTGTTTTTCCTGTTCAAATTCCGGTTCAGTCAAAGTAGGTTCAGCGTTCTGAATTATCGGAAATTCCACATAAAAAACTGAACCATTATTAATCTCCGATTCCACGGAGATAGTACCTCCCATCATTTCAACAAGATTTTTTGTAATTGCAAGACCTATACCGGCTCCTCTGTGTATTTCTGACAAATCAGTTTCCAATTTCCTAAACCGGTCAAAAATAACTTTTAAATTATCTCTGCTAATTCCAATCCCAGTATCTTTCACAAAAATTTTTATATTTTTATTATAATTCGATATACTATACCCAAGTTGGATAGAGCCTTCACGAGTAAATTTTATTGCATTACTTATCAAATTATTTAAAACCTGTTTTAATCGTGCACTATCAAGATTTAATACAATGTCATTATTTATACTATCCGGGCAAAATATAAATTCTATATTACATCCGGTTAATTTATTTTGGCTGTTAACCATTTCTTTGTATACATTTACATTATTCTTTAGAAATGCATCCAGGCCAATATAATTTAAATTGATTTCCAGCTGACCCGCCTCAATCTTTGAAATATCTATAATATCATCAATGAGTTGTAAAAGCGTTGAACTACTATTTTGAACAATAGCGTCATATTTATCAATTTCGTCTTGTTCAAGTTTACCATCTGCCAGCAAATCTGCAAAACCAACAATAGCATTAAGAGGAGTCCTGATTTCATGTGACATATTAGCTAAGAAAGCTGATTTTAACCTGTCGCTTTCTTCAGCCTTTTCTTTTGCTTCCTCCAGATCTTTGGTTCTATCTCTTACTAATTGTTCTAAACGATTTCTATGTTCTTCCAGTTCTATGTTTTGTAAGTTTATTTGCTCACTCTGTTGCATCAACTCAATATTTCGTGTTTCAATTTCAATCTTTTGCTTCTCCAGAATAGTATAAGCTTCACGCAGATCTTTTGTTTTCTGAGCCACCTTCTCCTGCAAAATAATTTGCTGTTTTTGTATAGATGTAATTCTTAATATATAAATCCCGACAATTATTGAAATCCCTATAAGGATTGAAAGAATGATAAACCACCATTTCTTCCAATAGGGTTTAGGAATTATTAATTTTATTGATATACCCTTATTATTCCAGTTTTTATCTGAATTTGCACCTTTGACTTTGAAAATATACTCTCCGGGAGGCAAACTGGTATATGAAGTAAAATGCCTGTTTCCTGAATAAATATAATCATCATCAAAGCCTTCAAGCATATATGCATACTCATTCCGAAAAGGATCATTATATTCGAGCAACGAGAAATCCAGAAGGATATAATTATCATCATAGCAAAGTTGAAATTCATTGTATTCAGTTACATCTACAGCAATAATTTTGTCGTATATCTTAACGGATGAGATGGACATTGGTCCCACAAAATCCGGTTTCTTAATATTTTTTGGAAAGAAATGATTAAACCCTTTACTCCCACCAAGAAAGACCTCTCCATCGAGCGAAATACAGGCAGCATTTATTTCATAAACCTTACCCTGAAGCCCATAATCAATATTATAGTTTTCAAACACTTGAATCTTAGGGTCAAATTTTAGAATCCCATCATGGGTTCCCATCCAGAGGTTACCTGTTAAGTCTTCAACGATACTATAAATTGTATTGGTACCCAGCCCCTGTGTTGTTTTAAAACGAATAAACTGGTTTATATCTCTATCCAACATGTTCAGCCCATCAGAAAGGGTTCCTACCCATATTCTACCTGAACGGTCTTCGTAAATGGACCGTATCATATTCCCGCTTATTGTGGTTGTATCTTCGTTGTTATGCACATATTGTATTAACTCATCAATGGAAAGATCATACTTGTATAATCCTGACTGATATGTACCAAACCATAATATCCCGGACTTGTCCTGATAAATCCTGGTTATAAATTTTGTACCGTCAGAGAAAAATGCATGTTTTGATTTAAAATATTCAATAATCTTCTTCTCTTTATTAAATACATATAATCCATCTGCGGTTCCCAGCCAGAGTATCCCATTCGTATCATAATAAAGGTCTCTTATATGAAGGTTCCCATACCTGGTAAAATGTCTTGTTGCTTTATTAAAATAGTTCAGACCATTATCAGTAGCCAGCCACATATTATCTATTTCATCCAGACTTATACATTCTATTCTATTACTGCTTATTGAATAAGAGTTGTTTCTATCTTCTGTATAATACTCAAATGTTTGCGTTTTTCTGTTATATTTATTTAACCCGCCCCCTTTTGTACCTATCCACAATATATCATCATCTTCAAAAAACAAGCTTAAAACAAAACTTTCATTTAATCCATTTTCTCCTTTCAAAGCCTCCTTAATCAAAGGAAATGTTTCTTGTCTTTGGTCATAAATTTGAATACCAGCAAATTTTGTGCCTATCCATATCAAACCACTCTTGTCTAAAATAACCGACCTGACTGAGTTACTTTTCAAGGGCCGGTTTTGATTCGGATCAAAATTCAGGTGTTTGTAAGCGGAAGTAGCAGGATTAAGAATTAATATGCCATTATTGGTTGTACCTATCCATAAATTACTTTTTAGATCCAGGCACAAAGCACTGCAAATAAACTCATTCACCTCATTCTTCCCTTTAAACTTAAATGAAAAATGTTCAAAATGGCCGGTTTTTATATCAAATCTGTCCAATCCAATATAAGTGCCTATCCACAATTTTCCATCATCCGCTTTAATAATGTTGCGTATCTCATTGTTGCCAATTGTTGAGGAGTCATTCTCTTTGTGCATCCAGTTTTTATAGGATGCCTTTATCGAGTCTTTGCCTGATTGAGGTGTAATTTTATACAATCCGTAGTTTCTTGTTCCAACCCAGATATTGTCCTCCTGGTCAACATAAAGACAAATTACCCTGTTCTGTTGTGCTTCACCTTCACCCAGCTTTAAATATTGTATAAACTTACCGGTAGATTTGTTGAGCATGTCAACACCTCCCTCACTAGCAATCCATATGTTTCCTTTGGAATCTGTTTTCAGGTCCCATATCAGATTATGAGAAATTCCATTTCGATTTGAACCATTGTGCATATACCGGGTAAACCGGCCATTCCTGCGGTCAAATTTGTTGAGCCCGTTCCGGGTTCCAACCCAGATAAATCCTTCATGATCTTCACACAATGCTGATGCATAATTATTGGAGATAGATGTAGTATCTTCAGGAATATTTTGGTACACTTTAAAATTATGTCCATCATATTTGCATAAACCGACCGATTCTATACCAAACCACATTATCCCTTTATTATCCTGATAAATATCCTGTACAGTAACACCCGGAAGGCCTTGATCAATAGAAAGTTGCCTTAATGAAATAATCTCAACCTGAGAAAAAGATATTACAGATATAAAGGATATCCAAAGAGAAATAAACCATTTTTGTTTTTCTGCCAAAAGGAAATTCATAGGGTTTAATTTAAGGTCAGATGGCAACCAATGCTACGGTGAACCCTATATAAAGTTACTATTGGATTTTGATTTATCCTAATTTAAACTTAAATAAACTGGATATAGACATATTTTTCACTTACCGATCTTTTTTATGTAACTCTTTTTTGAGTTGCTCGGATAACTTCCTGTATTTCTCAGCTTCTTCCTGCCATTGTTTTTCCCTGCGGTCAGCTTCTTCCTGTGTTGCTTTCATTTCTTCCATATTCTGCCTCATCTCTTCCTCCTGGCTGCGAAGCTGCTCAGTTTGCATCTGCGATTTTTCCAGAATATCCTTTATTACCTGGCTGGCTTTTGCAGAAGTTACAACCGAAACTATACTTTCATTTATCTTTTGCAAAAAACCAATTTTATAAGCCTCAACCTTTTTAAAGGAGGCCATTTCGATAACCCCTACAATATTTTCATCATGCATTATAGGTAATAATAATAAATTTGGAAGTTTTGTTTCTCCCAGACCTGAACAGAGTTTGCAATAATCATCGGGCAGATTATCTAACTGGATAACCTCCCTGGATTTAAAACATGCACCAATCTGTCCCTCCCCAGTAACTATAGACTTCTCTTTTAAAATCTCGCCATTTATTGCATAATGTGCAAAAAGCTCTAATCTTGATTCTGTCTCCTCACCCTTTTGCTCTAAGAAAATTGCCCCCTGTTCAACCTCTATATATTTGATGATTTTTTTGATCAGTTTTTGTGTCAATTGCTTTAAGTCATCTTTATCCTCCCTAAGGAGGTCAGCAAATTGGGCCAACCCTTCATTATACCATTTCATTTCCCTCTCCTGTCTTTCTTTTTCCTCAAGGGCAAGTCTCTGTTTCTCAATTTCATGCTTGCTCTTGTCTATTTGTTCCTGCCCTTTCTTTAGTTTATCCTCCAATATTTCCTTATCATGCTTCAATTGACGTTCCCTCCATTTAACAAATAAGAAAACCAGGAACCCTAGAATTATTGCAATGATTGAATAAAACCAGATGGTCTTCCAAAATGGAGGTATTATCTTTACTTTAATAGAAAATGGCTTCCCGGACCACTTTCCATTATTATTAGTTGCATCTACTTTAAATATATAATCTCCACGGGGAATATTGGAATAAGTCGCTGATCTTATATTTGCATCTGTATATTGCCAACCATCGTCATACCCCTCGAGTATATATTTAAATTTATTATTTTCAGGAGCAACAAAATGAAATGCTGTAAAATGGAAAGTAAAAATTTTGATTTTATGATTAAATCTTAAGCCTGTAGTTTCCATAATTGGCTTTTCAAGAAGTACTTTACCCATAACTTTTTCTCCAACTTTTACTTCCTTGCCCACCGCTGTAAGCTTGGTAATAATTACGTTAGGCAGGTAAGGATTGGGTTTTACTTTTTCCGGGTAAAATGAGTTAAATCCATTGATACCTCCAAAAAGTATTTCTCCGTCAGGGCTCATTGCTTTAGAATGATATAAAAACTCAAGACTTTGAACATTGTCCGAGTTATCATAATGAACTATTTTGAATGAATCCTGATTTTCAATGATCTTTTCAAGTTTCCAAATACCTTGATTTGTGCTTAACCATAGGTTCCCATTTTCATCCGGTGCACCTTCCAGATAATCCATTTCAGGTAAGCCTCTGGTTGTATCAAAAACTATAAACTCCTCATTTTCCATATCAAACCGTACAATATAACTGGTATTTATACCTGCCCATAGAAAATTATATTTATCCAAAACTACGAAGTCAATCTGACTTATTGAATTTCCATTAATTGTCGGATATACAGTAAAGTTATTCGTATTACGGTCTAATATTATAAGTTTATTGCCACCAAATACCATCTTATTATCAGGAGCTTTGATAGCAGAAAATATTCTGTTAAATGTCGGAGTATTTGTAAAGCCGGGAGTCTCAGGCAATATCACCGTAAAAAACCCTTCCTGTTTATTAAACATATACAACCTGTTTGTAGCGCATACCCAGATAATGTTATCATCCATAACATCAGGGTATACGATAAATATAGTTTCGTCACTTAATCCCTCAGGAAATTCAGGGGACTGCTGATAGTGTTTAAAATTACCAGTCTCAGGATTGTATACACTCAGCCCACCTTTATAGGTCCCAAACCAGACTTTACCATCCTCATCAACATAAATATCTTTTATATTATTGCTTAAGGGAGTGTTTCTGTTATCAGGATCATGTGTAAAATAGGTAAATTTGCCCGTATTTATATTAAGAAAATTAAGACCTCCATTCTCTGTTCCCACCCAAATATTCCCTTCATGATCGAAAGTTAGGGAATATACATTTTTATCATTCAGATAATATTCACTTGGAATTTTACTGTATTCATATTTTATTATACCGGATGAATTTAAATTTGTATATGAAACCCCTCCTGCAAATGTTCCAAGCCATAATCCATCCTGGTTATCAACAATCATTGTCTGAATGGAATTATGGCTTAAGGTTGATATTGGATGATCTGCATATGCATATCGTCTGAATGATTCATCCTTTTTATTGAACAGATATAAACCTCCCTGGGTTCCGATCCAGAAATTACCCTGCCTGTCTTCAATGATACCCCGTACCCTTCCAGACTCAATTCGTTCAGGTTCAGGAAAATATCTCATAAATTTACCAGTTGCATAGGAGTACTTGGATAATCCGTTATTGTTATGGCCTATCCAAATATCACCCCTTCTGTCTTTGTACAACCTTTCATTTCTGTTTTCTCCCGGTGAACCAGGATCATCAGTTGAATAGAATTGGGTAAAAACTCCTGTTTCCTGATCGAGATAACCAACACCATCGCGTGTAAAACTATACCATACATAGTTCTGATCTGATACAATTATCTTATCCATGGTTCCCCTGCCAGGTGCCATGGGGTTATTTTCATCCTGGGTATATAGTTTTACTTCATCTTTCTCCTGATTGTACATTAATAAGCCATCATTTGTCGCAAACCAGATATTCCCGTTTTTGTCTTCATCAAGACCTCCACAATTATTAATATCTACATTTAATTCTTCATGAGAAAATTGAATAAAACGATCTTCTGCCCAATTGAAATAACAAATACCATAAATACCAACTGCCCATAAAGTATGTTTGCTATCACAAAAAATACCTCTTGTCTCAGTCAACTCAAAATTTGCCGTATCATTGTAAAATCTGGCATATGATTTCAATTCATAACCATCAAACCGATTAATCCCTTTGCGTGAACCTATCCAGATAAATCCATAATTATCCTGTACTAAACCGCGTACCCTGTTATTATTCAATCCTTCATCAATGGTAAGATACTTAAAAGTTAACTGTTCATGAATTCTGTTACTTAACTGGCCATATGAGGAAAAAATGAAAATATAGAAGAGGGTAACAATCGTTAGTGTTCTTTTCATAGTAATATACCACACAAGGTTTATTATTAACGAGTCTAATATAATTAATTTATTTGTTTTTTGGAATTTTAATTAAGTATTTATAATAATTAGAGCAGTTAATTGAAACTTTTAACTTTCATTGAAGAAAAAGTTTAGAGGTATTTGATAAAAAAAAACGATCACCTTATAAGTAAGATGATCGTTTTTTGTAATATGTCATAAAATTATTTTACAATAATAGCTTTTGAGAATGTACGATTATTGATATATGCATTACAAATATATACACCGTTAAGAATCCTGCTACCGTTATTATTGAAAAGATTCCAATTTATGGTTTGCTTACCTGCCGGATATTTATTATTCGCAACAGTGCATATCTCCTTTCCCTGAATATCATAAATTTTCACTACGACATTGGCAGGCTTGTCCAGGTCAATTTCTATGTTAGCATATTCAGTGCATGGATTAGGATAGAAATGCATAAGATTATCTCCTCCCTTGATCCATTCAGTAACAGGCACCTCATCCTTGATAATTGAATCAGTGCTAAACTTCAGTCCATCCACACGGTTAGCAGAAATAATATAAGGAAGAGCAACATAGGGCTCTGCAATATTTAATGCAAAACTATAATCTCCGTTGTTATGATAGGTTTTCACCATTAAGGCATTATTTCCTTTTTTAATTCTAATATTTGCTGTATCATTTTCAATATAATTCTGACTTTCCGAATATGTGCGTGTACCGTTATACTCATAAACTTTCACACCATTAATATATACCCACATCGCTTCATCTGATCCAACCTGAAGTACAGCATCCTGATCCTGAGGAGCGTAAAAATAAGTGAATGCATAAGAAACAACATTTGAAGGATTGCTATAATAGCTTAAAAGATCAATCCGGTCATCGAAAAAGTAGGTAGGTTGTGACCATCCGTTTTCACCAGCTGCAGGTATATAAGTTGCTTCCCCTGTTATATGTTCAGTACTAATGTTTCCAGTAAATGTCTGAGATAGCAACCATGTTCTGCAACTTTGACCAAAAATTCCGTTTTCAGAAGGATTTTGCTTTACCCTCTTTAATACATCATTGATACTTGAACCATATATTTTAATCTTATCCGGATCATTGGTACCTAATCCAACCTTTTCAGCTAAGGTAATATGTGCAACATCATCAGGGTTAACACCAAGAATTTTTGAACACACATGGTCTACTGCCACAGGATCTGCACCTGCAACAATAGTATTCATTCGTACTTGTCTGGATGGATTATATGATTTATATTCCTCAAGAATCATCAGTGCATCTACAACAACGAAATCAATATCCGCAACCATACATAAATCAACAATTTCTTCTGTTGTCCATCTTCGTTGGTCAAGATCATGGATCAATCCGGAAGGATAACTTGCTGTCCCTGCGGTTTTATTATAACCATAGTAACATCCGGGAGCCGTTCCAATCTGGTTTTTCAATGCATTGGTTATACCTGTATCATGAATCTTTAATACAGGAACCGTAATAAACACATCTGCTTCAATTTCCTTTTTATGAACATGATACTTGCCATCATGAGGGGCAGCCGTTGCCCCGTCCACATCAATTTCAATTAAATCAGATAAGGACTGGTTAAGGTTTAACAAACTAAAGTTGATTCCATTTAAATAGGGATCAGTAAGTAAATCATTATAATCATTATTATCCCAAACACTTCCTGCTGTTTCCGGATCATCGTTCTCTCTTGCCGAGCCTTCGGCAATTAATATTTCAGCACCTCCGTTGGTGGCTTCATCAATTAATTTTATAAGGGCTTTCACTACCCTGACATCAGTATTTTCACCATCTCCTGATCCGCTGGTACCTCCAACAAGATTTACCTTAATCATTACAAGGTCTCCAGAATCAACAACCCAATCAAGTCCTCCCTGAAGATCAATCGCCTTTCTTACCATATCTTCTACCTGCGCGTATGTCGGATCTGTAGCGCGACCTACAGGACTTGATAATCCATTATAATCAGATGGCACTATTGCTACTTTGGTAGTGGCAGCAGTGACTGCATCAAAATCAGATTCCAATCTATATGTTCCCTCTGCTGTAGAAGCTACAATAGAAGTACGAAAATCAAAAAATACAAAAATGGCTACTCCCAGCAGCAGAATGCTATTAATTATCCATCCTCTCATTAAACTTGTAGTTGCTTTCTTCATCATTTCTTGGTTTTAATGAAATACAAATATAAATATGTTATAGACATATCCGAAGATAAATGCCCCTATTAAACAACATAAAATATAAAAAATAAAGACTCTGCGATTATAGAGTGAATGGAGAATAACAAGGTTGGAAAGCCTTGTAGCAGGCCCGGAAATAAAAAATGCTAATATTGCCCCCTGACTTAAACCTAACTCTGCAAGAGCTTGTACAAACGGAATAGCAGCTCCCCCGCAAACATAAAAAGGAATTCCTGCAAATACAGAAAGAATTACAGAGATCGTTTTATTTCCCTCAAAGAGATTGGGAATTACATCCGGAGAGGTAATAATTTTAATGAATGCAGCGAGTAAAATCGCAATAAAAAAATAACGGCTAATATAACGACCCATCCTGTATAACTCCCACATGAATAACTTAAATGTCACTCTTTTTTTCTCAGAATTAAAAAAATCTGGATAATGTCTTATAGAATTACTATTTTGCAGGGTTTCCTGTTTCAAATATCCTTTTTTCAGTAAAAATCTCGCCCCATATCCAACAAACAAACCAATTAAAAAAGCTGATATTACGCGCATTATAGCCATTTCATATCCTAATGCACCGGCTGTAAGTAAAAATAAATTGGGATTGATCAGAGGTGAAGATACAAGAAATGCCAGAATAACCGGAAAGGGCACCCCGATATTAAGCAATGCAGCTGACATTGGCATTACCACATAACTACCCAGGGGTGAAACCACACCAAGCAGGGACGATAAAATTATACTGGATTTTTTGTTATGGGTAAAAAACCCGGCCACCTTCTCTTTTGACAAATACAGCTTAAGAGCAACTGTAAGAAAAATGCCTATAATAAGATATGGCAATAAATCAATAAATAAAACCCATGCTTCAATTAGTATTTCACGGGTCTTGCTATGCAGGAATACGTAATAAAGTTTTTCCAAACCGCTCATATGGTGCCATCCCCTCCAAAAGGAAATGCTGAATAAGAATCAATTAATAATTGTTTCTCCGTTGATTTTCACATTCACAAATTGAAGGTTTAGTGTATCTTCAATTATGTTAGAATTTTTAACATTCCTTAAATCCACATTCTCAATCTTTACATTTTGAATGGGAGATTGTTCAAGCCCAAGTATAATAATTCCTACAGGACTCATTTGACTTGTTATATTAGAAATATGAATATCTTTCATAACAGGTATCTTCTCAAATGGTTCCCCATCATGTGCATATTTCATATTTAATACTATTACCCCTTTTGATACCTCTCCTACTTCAATGTTCCGAATATATATTTTTTCAATAACTCCACCCCGCGACTTGTTTGTTTTAATACGGATAGCGCGCTCAAGATTAGGACTGCTCATTGTGCAATTTTCTGCAAAGATATTTTTTGCGCCACCGGAAATCTCACTACCAATAACAACACCCCCATGTCCATCTTTCATTTCACAATCTCGTATAACAACATTCTCACAAGGTATGCCTTTATTAAAACCGTCATGATTGCGTCCCGATTTTAATGCAATACAATCATCCCCTGTATCAAAATAACATCCTTGTATTAGAACGTTTTTACAAGCTTCAGGGTCACAACCATCAGAGTTTGGCCCATGACTGAATACCTTCACATCACGAATGGTCACATTTTCACATAACACAGGGTTCATTACCCACATAGGAGAATTTTTTAACGTTACACCTTCAATAAGAACGTTTTTACATTTATAGGGCTGTAAAAATTGCGGCCTCAAATACATTCCTTCTCCAAATATCCTTTCAGCTACCGGCACTCCTTCATGATTCATGCGAAATAATGTTGGCCTATAGGAGGGATCTTCTTGTTGTGGGGTTCCAGGCACCCATCCATAATCTTCTCTGCCCTTCCATGGCCACCAATTATCCGGTCCGGCCATTCCATCGAGGGTACCCTTGCCTGTTATAGCAATATTTTCCTTTTCAAAAGCATACACCAAAGGAGAAAAGTTCATACATTCCACACCTTCCCATCTGGTAAAAACAAGAGGTGTATAATCTTTAGGGTCTGTACTAAACTTTATAACTGCACCCTCTTCCAGGTAAAGGTTAATATTGCTTTCCATATGAATAGGTCCGGTTAAAAATTCCCCTGCCGGGACCAGAACTTTTCCTCCACCCTCTGCTGCACATTTTTCAATGGCCTTTTTAAACCCTTCCGAACAATTTGTCTTCCCATCTCCTATAGCCCCAAAATCTTGAATATTATATACCTTATCCTGAAACTCAGGTATGGTTATATTCGCTACTATATCATCAGCCATTTTCCATATCGCTTCTTCCTGACTAATATCGGTATCAACTTTTTTACTCCCACAATATGAAAAAATCAATATTGACGCGATCAGTAGTATACCCCCTCTGATTTTCCAGCATTTATTCCAATCCATATTTTTTCTTTATTATTTATTTAAACCCTCTGTATTATCCTTCTGTTCTCATTTTTTTAAATAATATCTAATAGAACTTTACTGCTTTAAAATTGGCCGAATTGATAACATCAATCTGGTCAGAATTAAAAGAACCCTTATCTAAGAAAATACTATCTGATATACTTCCTGATATCTCTAATATTTTGGGATGATTTGAAAGAATGGAAACATTTGATAATTGAATATTTTTTGAATCCAACACCTTTATTGGCATCTTGTCTTCTCTTACCGTTGCTGAGTGCATATTATCAACCTTAATATTACTTGAATAATTCACTCTAAGTAAAGATGTAGATATGGGTTCAATATAAATCTTATCCAGATAGATATTTCTGGCATCATTGATTTCTATTCCTTTATCAGCTACAATATTAATTGAATCAAAGTATACATTACTGATCATCATCTCCGGAATACCTAATAATTGTATAGCATTACGTTTGGAGTACTTGCAGGTTACATTTTTTATGTGTATATTTTCTATTCGCGGTGTTGTTTCATCTACATCCATTTCAGGAAGCCTCTTTCCGCTATATAGCAAATTTAAACGTATCGCTTCTTTCTCGATAGTATCTGCCTGCATATTTTCGTACCAGCAATTCCTAACAAAGCCGCCTCTGCCACGTTCAGCCTTTATTCGTATAATCCTTTCGGTACCAAAAAAATTACAATTATATGCATATACGTTTTGCACTCCTCCTGATATCTCGCTTCCAATTACCACACCACCATGGCCTTTATAGCCCGTTACATTTCGAACTATCACATTCTCAGTGCTCATACCAACTCTCCTGCCATCCTTATTTTTGCCAGATTTAATTGCAATACAGTCGTCCCCTGTATCAAGTATTGAATTTTCTATTAACACATTTTTGCTCGAACTGGGATTTACACCGTCACCATTGGGAGTATGTCCATAGTCTCCGAAAGTTTCTATATTTATATTTCGTATAACTACATTTTCGCAATATGTCGGTGTTATAGTCCAAAAAGCTCCATACTTAAATGTAACCCCTTCAATCCAGATATTTTTACATCGAACAGGGGCAACAAATGGCGGGCATAAAAACTTATAACCGAGGCTGTCAAAAATCCGGTCCTGAACCGGGATCCCTTCTTCACCCATTTTTTGTAATCTTTTTACAGATCCACTATAATATTTTTGTTTCTCGGTAAACCGGTAATCCCACCAGGCTTTACCTTGTCCATGAAATTCCCCCTTACCGGTTATCGCGATATTCTCTTTATCTATTGCATATATAAAAGGTGAATATGAATACACCTCAATACCTTCGTGTCTCCATAGTACTGCTGGTAAATAGTCTTCAAAATTCTGACTAAATATTACCTGTGCACCTTCCTCCAGATACAAATTGATATTACTCTCCAAATGAATTGGTCCAGTTAGCCAAATACCCTCGGGAATAACCACAATCCCACCACCATTTCTGCTCGCCTCTGCAATAGTTTCTTTAATGGCTTCTGTACAATCTAATTTTCCTCCGTTTTGCGCTCCATATCCAAGAATTGAATACCTTTTATTAGGAATATTTGGAACTTGTATTGCAGGAAAACTAAAAGGAGCTATTATTGTATCCGGATACTTAAAATTTTCGATAACAGCAATTACTCCATTTGAAGATTCCGGAACACTTTTACACCCAAAAAATATACTTGGGATAATAAAAACCAAAATAAATTTTATCATTCTTCTCATCATAATTCAGTCTTAATTAGTCATTTCTTCATACATTATACTCGCCATTATAAATGGCCCTGTGGCCTTAGGATCATTGTCACGTTTTCTTTCATTTATATAATACTCATATGTACCATCTCTGTATGGATTCCCTCCCAATCCTGCACCTGCACAAACCGGAGTTATAATGATCCTTCCGTCAGGTTCAACCTTAATCAGATGTTCAATCATGCCTTTGTAGGCTTTTTCAGCTATTGGCATATACGTATCCTTATCTATATAACCATTTTTTATAGCTTTTAAGTAGAAATAAATAAACATTGCTGTTGCAGATCCCTCCAGGTAATTACCCTCTCTGTTGGGATAATTTAATACCTGCCACCAGGTACCGGTTTCTTCATCCTGTACCTTTGCAATAGCTACTGCCAGTCTGTTAATGATGGCTATAACACTATCTCTTCCGGGATAATTAGCAGGAATATAGTCAAGTATATCGGTTAAAGCCATCGCGTACCAGCCAAGTCCCCTCCCCCAAAATTGACTTGCCATACCTGTTTCGGGATCACACCATTTCTGTTGTTTACTTTCATCCCATGCGTGGTATAATAATCCTGTTTTAGGATCACGTGCTTTGCTTTCCAATAAAGTAAACTGATGTATTACATCAGCAAACTCTTTCGGGTCTCCAAATTCTTCAATATACTGAGCATAAAATGGCGATCCCATATATAAACCGTCAAGCCACATCTGGTATGGATAAATTCGTTTATGCCAAAAACCATTGCTTTTTGTCCGCGGATGACCGTCTAACTGCTTTCTTTGTGAATCTGCAGCTACTTTATATCTTTCATCCTTTTCCTTATCATATAGTAAAAACAGGATCTTACCTGCATTGATATGGTCTATATTATACTCTGATATGCGATAATTGGCTATTATACCGTTCGAATCAATGATCTCATCGGCATATTCCTTAACGTATTGGTAATACTTTTCATCATTTGTAGCCAGATAAAGCTTTTGAAAGGCTAAAGCAACCAGACCATTTGTATATACCCATTTCAATCCGCCCTCTTCACCATCCATATCAATAAGATGGGGATAATCAGCCATAAGGGTCTCTGCCATTCTCTGCGACCACGGCAAACTTTCAGACACAATAGTATCATTTTGAGTAGAAATATTATCAGCTTCTCCACCTGTTTTACTTTTACAGGATAAGAATACGAAGAAAATTAGTAAAAGAAGTACAAATTTAAGCTTTGAATTCATAGGTTTAGGTTTGTAGTTTGTTTGGTTTGTTATTGTTTTAATAGTTTTTCGCAAAAAACTTCATTATTCATTTCAATCTTTATAAAATACAAGCCCTGCTGCAACAAAGGGAGATCAAATTTAATAAAATGATTCCCTTTTACCAAAATTCCTTTGTTCTCAAGAAATATGAGTTGTCCCTGACTTGAGTAAAGTCCTGCAGATATTTCTGAATTTTCATTTAAATTCATGTTCACTATTAAGTATTCTTTTAAAGGATTCGGAAAAACTTTAATAGCAGGTTGTTGGGTTAATGAATTTTGCACATCTGTTGGTCCTGGAACCTGAACCAGCATAGAATTTGAAAAAACGGATGTATCCGTAGAATTAAATGCACAGATTTTATAATAATATTTGCAAAAAGGTTCAATATAATTATCTGTAAAATAGTTAATATTACTATCTATCTGAAAGATCATAGTATTATCAGCAGTATCTGTTCTATAAAGCAAAAAACCCGATTCGTTATCCGAATTATCTGTCCATTTAACGATAACAGAATCGCTGGTAAGAGTATCCAACATTAGGTTGGATGGAGGTGGTATTATGTTTTCAATTTCCAGACTTGCCAGAATGAATGGACCTAAACCCTTCCCATCATTCGTTCTATAATAAGTTTCATAGATATAATAATGGTAGGTTCCATCTCTAGTCGGTCCCAAGCCCGCAGTAGCGCATGTTTTCGTCAGATTGATTGTGCTATCCGGGAGTGTTAATGTAATAAATTGATCAAGAATTCCACTATATGCTTTCTTTGCAACATCAATATATGAATGGTCAATATAACCCATTCTCACAGCCTTTGCTAATGCATAAGTTATCATACATGATACTGACGATTCGAGGTAATTATTCACACTGTCTCCTTTATCTACCACCTGATACCAGCAACCTGTAGTTGAATCCTGATATATTTCCATACCTTCAGCCAACCTGTTTAAAACATCAATAACAGAATCCCGACCGGAGTAATTAGCCGGCAAATAATCCAATACATCAACTATAGCCATAGCATACCAGCCTATAGCTCTACCCCAGAAACTGGGTGAGCAGCCCGTCACAGGATCAGCCCAGGATTGTACACCGCTTTCATCCCAACCATGATAAAACAAACCTTTTGTTGAGTTATAACTATGTTTATCCATTAAAACTATTTGTTTTACCACATCACTAAAATACTGAGTGTCATTAAATACTTTATTATACTCTGAATAAAAAGGACTCCCCATATATAATCCATCTAACCACATTTGAGAAGGATAGACTTTTTTATGCCAGAATCCTCCTTCAGATGTTCTGGGATGAGTAGCCAATTGCTGACGTATATGTTCTGCAGCAGTGCTGTATTTTGCTTCACCCGTTTGGTTAAACAAAAACAAAACTGCACAGCCCTCCTTAACTTCATCAATATTATAGTCAGATAGAGTATAGCCATTTATTGATCCATTTGAATTTACAACATTGTCAACTGTATTTTTTAAATAGGTATAGTATACGCTATCTCCTGTGGATATCCACAGCTCCTGAAATCCTTTCATTACAGTCCCTGTAACATAGTCCCAACTCCCATAGCCCAAGGGACTTCTTTGTATAATAGAATTTGCCATCCATTTTGAATAGCGATTATCATATTGCCCCAATGACGACACATTCCCAATGATAAAAAGAAATAATACCCATTTAAGGTTTTTGAAACAAGCAGAATTCTTCCTCATAAAAATTACTTTTTATGTTGATTTACGATTTATTAGTGAAGATGTGGGTATTATTTTCTGGCTCGCAAGATAAAAAAATATTTTTTTTTAACATGATAAAAGGAAGAAATTATTCTTATTGATGAAGACTTTATTTTTTGTCAATAAAGTTGTGTTTTTTAATTATAACCCTCATTTTGAGGAAACAAATCAACATCCTCAGGAGCAAGGGCATCTAGTTGTATCTGAGGAATGGCTCTTACATAATGAAATTCCTGTAAGTATAGTGCATCCGGGTTTCTATCCTTAATATATTTAACAAATTCGGAAGGTGTAAATACTCTTTTAAGGTCAAACCATCTTATTTGTTCACCACAAAGTTCACGTGCTCTCTCCCGAAGTAGAAAATCTAACGTAATATCATTGTCTCCATACACTCCATAAGAAGCAAGCATTTCTGCTCCATCTCCATTATAAGATCTTGCATTGGCCAATTCAAGTAAAATATCATAGGCCCCCCTGGATCCTTCAGCTCCATAAATTGCCGCCTCCGCCGCAATCAGATACATCTCAGCTAATCTAAGAACGTATGCATCCCTGCTCCCGCGCATAGATCCATCACCATCGGCAGCTGCCCGGTCCGGATCCCGATATTTATTTAAGGGAACAAATTGTTGTCTGTTAATTGGCACACCAGTTGGTGAATATAAATTATCCCTGTCATAAACAATATAATGACCTCTCTTTGTAATATAATAACTACCAACTTTTAGCAGATCCGTATTGGGAATATCTTTTTTCGTAACAAATTTTGCCGTATCTCCAATTACATATAAAAAGTCTCCTGCCTTTTTATCCGTCGGAATTTCAACATTTTGCCTGGTTTGCGCATCAACTATATTGTTTGACCATTGTAATGGCAGATTGATTAGTGTATCGTTGCATATCCAGGCCACCTGATGCGAACCATAATACCTTTCATCTATATCCTCATTAAAAAGATCTAAAAAGTACAAAGTAGGTGTGTACCTCCTAAATGTCCTCCCGTTTTCAAGATCTCTTCTCATGCCTTGCCCCCGGTAATCCATCCCCCACATCAAATGCCCGTGATGCCCACCCTCTCTTTCACTAAACTCCTTTTGTCCCGAAGGAATATACGAATCATATTCAGCTACACTAATATTCATTAGTGAAAATATGTTCTTTGAATAGTTGATTATCCAAATCACCTCAGGATTATTTTCATTATTATCAAAGTTCCATAGATCGGCATAATTATCCCACAAACGAAAACGACTATTATTAATAATTCTCATTGCATCATCGTAAGCCATCTGATAATATCTGGCCATATCGCCAGCTTGCTGACCCTTACGTATATAGCTAGCTTTGGTTAGGGCCATCCTCGCCCTGAATGCAATCACGGCTTCCTTTGTAACCCGGCCATAATATTCTTCACGTAGACTAGCTTGTGTATATTTTATGTTATTTGCTGCAAAATTCAGATCTCTAAAAATCTGGTTATAAAAACTATCAACAGGTGACCTGCTCGCATGATCTTCAGCGGAAAGTACAGGTTCAGTACGCAGATGTACCCCACCCCATGTCTCTACAATAATCCAATAGTAAAGCGCCCTCAAAAACCTAACCTCTGATAACCTCTGTTCCTGCAGGTCAGGTGCTATGTTCGGTATGTTTTCCTCTAGTTTCCCAATGGTTGTATTACAAGCATTTATTCCCTTGTAAAATTCTACCCACAAAATTGTATTACGGCCAAAAAGTGAATTTTGCTTCAGATCACTATACCTGAAAAAATCAGATTCAGTGTGATCACCTCCATATGTATAGATATCCGTTCCAATATCTGAAAAGTCATACCCGTATTCTTTTCCATACCAGATTTTATTTGTTACGTAACATCCGTTTACAAGATATTCTAAACCCGATGCTCTAGATGCGAGACTACCAACACTGGAATTATAGGCTTCTTCTTCCAGAAACTTTTCGCAGGCATACAATAATGGCAAGGAGAAAATTGCCATAATGTACATTCCTTTTTTTATATATTTGACTGCTTTCATAAATATGCAGATTATTCTAATATATTCCTTAATTCATTAAAGTTCCATTTTAAATCCTATAGAATAAATGCTTGGCATGGGCCATGAAATATCTCCTTCCAACTCCGGATCAAATCTTCCCTGCCTAAAATAATTTCCAAAAGCAAAAGCATTTTTGGCAGATACATACACTCGAAAATAGGCGATATGTAACCTCTGTAGCTTTTGTTCATCAACAGTATATCCAAGAGCTATATCTTTGATTTTCATATAGCTGCCATCAACATAAGCAATAGGATTATTTTCTGACCAGCCAGAACGCTGACGATAATAATTAACTCCCGGGTATTCATTGGAAGGATTGTCGGGGGTCCAATAGTTAAGTTTCATACTGTTTTCACGGCCCTGTGGTGACCACCAGTCCAACACCTCATCAAATATTGTTTGCCCGATCCTCGCTTGTAGGAAAACAGTAAAATCAAATCGCTTATAGATCAACCTGTGGGTCCATCCTGCTGTCCAGTCTGGATTTTTGTGCCCAAGAATAGTATAATCTGAAGCACTATATGCTGAATCAGGATATATATCTCTAAGCTTGACATCTCCGGGTTCCCTTCCATACAACCTGGCTTCTTCGGCTTCATTCAATTGCCAAACACCCTCAAATTCATAATTATAAAAAACCCTGACCGGATAATCAACAAACCATTGGTTTGCAAGATCTTCTTTTACTCCTGTAACAAGTGAAACGATTCGTTCTTTATTGGCTGCAAATGTAAAATCGGTACTGTATGTCAATTTCCTTGTGTTGATAATTGTCGAACTAAGATGTAATTCTATCCCATTATTTTCCGTCCTGCCTACATTATCATATACACTAGTAATAGCATTTGAAGGAACCAGGGTACGTTGAAGTAATAAATCTTTTGTTTGAGAGCGATACAGATCAACTGAACCATAAATCCTGTTTTTATAAAAGCCAAAATCCAATCCAAAATTACTGGCGATAGTGGTCTCCCATGATAAAAGCTTTGCCTCAACATTTGTAGGCCTGTATCCCAGTGCCTGTACTTCTGTAATCCCAAATTCATAATAAAGTGGCGTTGAATTTACTCCACCCAATGTCGAATACGCTTCAATAGCCTGATTTCCAACTGCTCCATACCCTATGCGAATTTTTAAATTGGAGATAGGTCTTATATTAAAAAACTCCTCCTCACTTATTCTCCATGCAACACTTGCCGAAGGGAAAAAACTCCATTTATGACCTTTGGCAAATAGCGATGCGCCATCATATCTTCCTGTACCTGTTAAAAAATACTTGCCTTTATAGTTATAATGCACCCTTCCTAAAAATGATGCCATGGTGTGTTTAGAAAAATAATCCCCTTGAAGTAGGTCAACGCTCATATCCTGACTTGATGTATTCAGCGAATACCAAAGATTATCATCTAAAGTAAGATTGCTTCCAGATTGACGCATAGTTTCAATCCGGTCAAGTCTGGCTTCGAAAACACCTGTAGCCTGGAAGTTATGGTCTTTTTTCTGTTTTATATACTCAACTGTATTGGTAGAAACCCACCCAATAGAATTACTTTCCTGAAGCCATGCGCTATTAAGCGAGCTCATTTCAGGAATGGTCCTTGAATAGCTTCCTTCACGATCAAAAATAAAATCAAGCGAAAAGTTCGACCGGACTTTTATACAATCAAAAAATGAAAAATTAACATAATAGGAATTGAAAGCTCTGGTAGTCCTTTGTTGCCTTTCATTTAACTCCAGACTTAAAAACGGGTTTAATACATCTTCAGGCTCTGAAGGTCGTACAAAATAATTTCCCAATGAATCCTTACTTGGTACCAGAGGAGATAATTTCATTGCATCACCGGATGGATCGTTCGTTTTCTGATGAATGCGATGGCTCAACATGGAAGAACCACCTATTGAGAGTATATTGTTTATTTTTACCTCAAGGTTTATACGACCCGTAAGCCTGTTAAAAACATCCTCATCAATAAATCCATCTTCTTTAAAATAATTGATTGAAGAACTATATGTTATATCTTCCGTTCCACCTGTTACTGCAATATGATAATCCTGTATTCCTCCGTCTTTAATAAGGTTGTCATACCAGTTAAAATCATACCCTTTATCAAGGAGAGTTGCTTCATGTGACTTTAAGAAATCATTAATTGGCGGAGTTGTAAGGTTCGTGTATGTTGATGGCTGAATAGTATCTTTCCAGTGCCCGGGATCCATATTTTCAAAATAATAGGTCTTTGCCAGATTCTCATATACTCCCAAATAGTATTCCCTGTCGCCAATAGGTAATTCCCCAAGTGGTTTGGTATATCCTGTATATGCGTTAAAGCTGATTCTTGCACGACCCTGCTCACCCTTTTTGGATGTAATCAGCACTACTCCATTTGCCCCTCTAACACCATAAATTGCAGATGATGACGCATCCTTAAGAATTTCAATAGATTCAATATCATTGGGATTAATATCAATATTTGAACCATATTCCACTCCATCCAAAATATAAAGAGGCTGATTATCTGCATTTAAAGAGCGGGTACCTCTAATACGCACATCATAACCAGCGCCTGTCCTGCCATCATCCCTTATCATATCAACACCAGCAGCCTTACCCTGCATAGATTCAATAGCATTTGAAGATTTTACCTCAACGATATCCTCCTGACGAATTGAACTGATAGCACCAGTTAAATCACTCTTCTTTAAAGTACCATAACCAATAACCACCACCTCATCCAGTTTTGCCCAGTCTTGTTGTAAAACAACTTTTAAAACCACAGATCTGTCAATAACAATTTCTTCCGTAATATAACCAAGAAATGAAATCGATAAAATGGATCCTGATTTTAAATTTTCCAAAAGAAAAATCCCATCTTCATTTGTAATTGTACCTTCAGCAGAACCTTTAACAATAACATTTGCACCAATAATGGGTTCTTCATCTTCATTCACTACCCTTCCTGTGACATTAATTTGCGTAAAACCCGTTTTTTCAATGAAAAGTAATACCAGGATTATTAAGCATATAAAACAATTGGTGCATTTTAGTTTCATTGAATATGTATTTGCACAATGTAATGTGATTACTAATCTTATACAAATGACAGTTCAAAAAGCTTCTTCCCCTACTCATATATTTCATATTATCAAACTTTTGATATAAAATTTGTAAATCTTAAGCTAATTGAAGATCATAAATATATAAAACCAGCCACATTCCACAAAATAAAATATAAGAACTTTCTTTTTTGCACATTTTACACTCTTATTATCAGACATTTATCTTATATTCAAAAAAATATCAGATCAATCCATTAAGTGTAAATTTAAAACTTATTTTTAGCTAATCCGGCTCCAGTTAAACTGTTCGTATTCTTCTTTCTTTAACCGTTCATTCAATTGAGCATTTTCTGCAGATTGCATCAATGGATCATCATTCAATACTTCCTGTGCTACCTGCCTGGCATATTCTATCAATTGACCATCGCGTGCCAGGTTTGCGATTTTCATATTAAAGGCTATACCGCTTTGCTGGGTTCCTTCAATATCACCTGGTCCACGTAGCTTCATGTCTGCTTCTGCAATCTCAAAACCATCATTTGTGCCTACCATAGTATTTATTCGCTGACGTGCTTCATGGGTAAGTTTATAGGAAGTCATTAATATACAATATGATTGATCAGCTCCACGCCCCACCCTGCCACGTAATTGATGAAGCTGAGATAAGCCAAAACGTTCAGCACTTTCAATAACCATTACCGATGCATTTGGCACGTCCACTCCAACTTCTATAACTGTAGTAGCAACCATTATATGTGTTTTGCCTTTAACAAACATTTGCATGGCAATATCTTTTTCTTCCGACTTCATCTTACCGTGTACAATACTTACAGCATAGTCCGGAGGAGGAAAAACCCTTGATATGCTTTCATAACCATCTTCAAGGTCTTTATAATCCATTTTTTCCGATTCTTTAATCAGAGGATACACTACATAAACCTGACGCCCCAGTTCTATTTGCTTTCGTAGAAAACCAAAAACCTTCAACCTGTCTTTATCAAAATAATGGGCAGTTGCAATAGGTTTACGTCCCGGGGGTAATTCATCGATCACAGACACATCCAGATCCCCGTATAGAGTCATAGCCAAAGTACGAGGGATAGGTGTAGCCGTCATTACTAATACATGAGGCGGGTCAATATTCTTCTTCCACAATTTTGCCCTTTGGGCAACACCAAACCTATGCTGTTCATCAATTATTACAAGACCCAGATTATTAAAAACGACTTCATCTTCAAGCAGGGCATGAGTACCTATCAGTATCTGCATCTTGCCATTTCTCAGTCTTTCATGGATTTCGTCTCTCTCTGATTTCTTGGTGGACCCGGTAAGCAAATTCACTTCCACTTCAAGACCATCAAGCATATTGGTTATAGTCTTATAATGCTGATTTGCAAGAATCTCGGTTGGGGCCATCAGGCAGGTTTGAAAGTGATTGTCCAATGCCAGAAGCATAGACATGAGGGCCACAAGGGTCTTACCACTGCCTACATCTCCCTGCAATAACCGGTTCATTTGTATTCCCGATCCCAGATCTTTCCTTATTTCTTTCATTACACGCTTTTGTGCGTCGGTAAGTTCAAATTTTAAATTTCTTGAATAAAATCCATTAAAAAAACTTCCCACTTCCTTGAATATATGCCCATTAATCCTTTCGTTACGAATATTCCGCTGTTTAAGGATCTTTAATTGAATAAGTAATAATTCCTCAAACTTTAACCGGAATTCAGCCTTCTTCAGCAGTTCTTTACTTTGAGGAAAATGAATGTTATATAAAGCATCAGATAGAGATAGGAGTCTATATTTATTTACAAGGTATTCCGGAAGAGTTTCTTCAATCTGATTTTGAACAGCACCCATAAGTGAAGTCATTAATTTACTTATGGTTCGCGAACTGATATAATTTGTCTTCAGCTTTTCTGTTGTACTGTATACTGCTTGCATAATGGCATTTGGTGTCTCCTCTATTTTTGAGGTTTCTTCAATCTCAGGATGTGGAATGCTTATTTTCCGGTTATAGATATTCGGTTTCCCAAATATTACATATTCGACATCCGGTTTATAGGTATCCTGAATCCATTTAATTCCCTGAAACCAAATAAGTTGAATTACACCTGTTCCATCTGTAAAATTTGCTGTAAGGTATTTTTTTCGTCCCCCACCTGTCATATAAAAACTAATTATCCGGCCTTTCACCTGTATGTATGCCATATCTGACCGAATATCACTAATGGAATAAAATTTACTGCGATCAATGTATTTAAAAGGAAAATAATATAACAAATCTTCAAAAGTATATATGTCCAACTCCTTGTTAAGATTTGAAGCACGCTTAGGCCCAACACCCGGCAAATATTTTATTTCTTTTTTAAGATATTGGTTCATGCAATTTATCTATCTAAAAGTATTCATACAAAGCATTGGATGAATACAATAATAATAAATATATTTAATGCTTGAATGGAGTTTTTATTTACAAGAACCTCATAATATGAATAAATGCAAAAATTACACTTAATCTGCAATCGAATTAGATTGTTAAAAAAATGATAAGATTAATTTTTAAACATATTGTTTATAAAATATTTGCAAAGCATAAGAAGGGTCATGGCATACATTCTCCTTTCGTTTTTTCATTTATACAAAATGTACTACAAAAGACATCAATAAATAAAAGCTTTCAGAAAATACATAAAACATATAATGAATTAAGAAAAAACAATGAAAAAGTTGAGATTAAGGATTACGGTGCAGGCTCAAAAATACATAAACGAAAAGTTCGGAAAATAAAAAGTATAGCCAGAACATCCGGTATTGACAAAAAATATGGTATAATACTCAATCGAATGGTTGAATTTTACAACCCAAAAACAGTTATTGAACTGGGTACCTCGCTGGGTATTGGAACCTTATATCTGGCTTCTGCAAATCCGGAGGTTAAAGTAATCACTATTGAAGGATGTCCGGCAATTACGGGAATTGCTAAAAAGGTTTTCGAAAGCACTCAATACCAGAATATTAACCTCATAAACAATCAATTTAACTCAGTATTGAACTCAGTACTATCTTCATCAATACAACCTCTCTTTGTATATATTGACGGTAATCACCGCCACGAAGCAACCTTAGAGTACTTTGCAAACTGCATGCCCTATTTTGACGAGAACAGTATTCTGGTAATTGGCGATATTCACTGGTCAAAAGGTATGGAAAAAGCATGGAAGAAGATTTGTGCAGATGAGCGCATTAAAATCAGCATAGACCTTTTTCATCTGGGTATATTATTTTTTAATAAAGGTTTGAGCAAGCAGCATTTTGTTATTAAAAGTTAAACCATATTTCATTACTCAAGAAATTTTGTTTATTTTACCATTACAATAAAAATCTATGAGCGATCCCGTAATAAAATTCGAAGGTTTATCAAAGTACTACCAGGTAGGCAGTGAGACAGTAAAGGCACTCCGGTCCGTTTCGCTGACAATTGAAAAAAATGAATATGTGGCCATAATGGGACCGTCAGGTTCCGGCAAATCAACCTTGATGAATATTATTGGATGTCTTGACTCTCCTAACGAAGGCAGATATTATCTTAACAATGAAGATGTTAGTCTTCATATTGACGAAAAGCTCGCAAAGATACGCAACCGGGAAATAGGATTTGTATTCCAAACCTTTAACCTATTACCTCGCCAAACTGCCCTTGAAAACGTAATGTTGCCCCTAATATATGCTGATGTACCTAAAGAAGAAAGAATAGAAAAAGCAATAAAAATGCTTACTACAGTAGGCCTTGAGGACAGAATGAAACATAAACCCAATGAACTTTCAGGCGGTCAGCGCCAAAGGGTAGCTGTTGCCAGAGCTTTAGTTAATGAGCCAAGTATTATACTTGCAGATGAGCCTACAGGAAACCTGGACTCGAAAACCTCCATTGAGATAATGAAATTGTTTGACACCATCCACAGTTTGGGCAATACAATTATTTTAGTGACCCACGAAGAAAACATAGCAGATTATGCCCACAGAAAAATAAAACTATTGGATGGGATGATTGAAGAAGATATACCGAACATTCAGCAAAAAGTAGCGTTATAAACTTCGATGGCACTATTTGATTACTAGAGTAATATTTAGGGCAATACTTTCAAATTCTAATTTTTAAGATTTCAATAGAAATACATAAGACTCACATTATGAATATTTATACACGTACAGGGGACGACGGTACTACTTCTCTAATAGGCGGTATTAGAGTGCCTAAATACCACACTCAAATTGAAGCATATGGCACTGTTGACGAATTAATTGCCAATATAGCCTTTTTGCGTGACCAGGACATTCAACCGGGTTATAAAGAAGAACTTCTCTTTATTCTGGAAAGACTTATGGCCTGTGCATCAATACTTGCATCGGATTGCGAGAACTGCAAGGACAAAATTCCTTACCTGCATGATAATGACATCACATTCCTTGAGCAGAAAATTGATAAAATGGAGAAAGATCTACCCAAACTTAATTCATTTATCCTTCCGGGTGGACATCCTTTTTCCTCTCAATGCCACATTTGTAGATGTGTGTGCAGAAGAGCAGAAAGAAATGCACAAAAAGTACACGAAAGCATTTTTTCTATACCACTGGTAACTAAGTTTTTAAACCGATTATCGGATTACCTTTTTGTTCTGGCTCGCAAGCTGGGCAAGGATTTTAATGCAAATGAAATATTATGGAAACCAAACTTGGAAAAGTGAATTTATTTTATATATTTGCACAATTTTAAAAAGAGTATAATTTAGTATAATTCTAAATAAGACTGATATGTATTGGACATTAGAGTTAGCGTCAAAGTTGGAAGATGCTCCCTGGCCGGCAACTAAGGATGAGTTGATAGATTTTGCTATCAGGTCTGGTGCCCCGCTTGAAGTGATTGAAAATTTGCAGGAAATTGAAGATGAAGGGGATATTTATGAAAGTATTGAAGATATATGGCCGGATTATCCCAGTAAGGATGACTTCTTTTTCAACGAAGATGAATATTAATAACAAGGAGGCTGAATAAGCCTCTTTTTTATTTCTCTACTCTATCCAAACAAAAATATCTTCCTTAGACTTTGGCCTGTATTTATCCAGCCACCTGAAATTATTGAGATAAAGATCAGCCTTTGGTAAATCATCAGGAGGATACAATGTAGCAACCGGGTTATTAAGAAAGTAAATTTTATCTGGTTTGTTTTCTTTAAAGTATATAATCAGGTCTGTGCTTTCAGCTTTATTTACACCTATAAGTTCTTCCTCATCTTTAGGAAAGTAAATGGTCTGACCATTACCAGTCACATATACTTTATATAATTCATTGTCTCTAAAATATCCTACCATATTTTTCCCCTTTATCTGGTTAAACCTTATTGAATCTTCCATGGCAACAATAAATGATGCAGCATAAAGCTGAACCTCATCAACCACATTGTTTTTTGTATGAATTTCAATATAATTAGCTGTCAGTTGATGTTGTTCAGACCATATTACCGGGTTAATATAAAGTTTGATAATTGAATCAGCAAAAGAATAGGACATAGAATCACATTTCCCCTGTAAATCAAATCTGTACACTTTAACCTTATGATATGCATTAATTATTTTGACATCCGAAGTATCCATATCCGAGACTATTGTATCAGCATGCATAAAAAGTGTATCACCATCCTGAAATTGCATAAACAATGCTTTTTGTGTCATTAATGCATAGTAGGGTTCCTCAAGATAATAACCATAATCTCCTTTGAGTATAACATTTTCAGATGTATCTATCAGAACAACATTTTTAAAAGCCTTACCTAAACCATTATCTCGCTCGTAATAAAGGCTATCTCCTTTTAGATACTGTGAACCGCTTAATAGATATGCATTCTTATCAAACTGAGAAATGTTCGTTTCGGTATTGTACCAGCCATTCTCACAATATATAAAATCTTCTTTACCAACAATTTCTGTAGGTCCCAGAAAATGGGCAACCTTCGTTATGGTATTATACTTGAGTGTATCTGAGTAAATATCGTATTGTGCATTTTTTATCACCACAGTATCCCTGAAATAAAACAGATCTTCTTTTGAATAATAATATCCCCTCGAACTTTTCAATGTATTATCTCCATTATATATTTTACCGCCATTAAAATAATAGCCTATATCTTCATTCATATCAAAATCCAAAAACCGGGTTTCAAGGTACATATCACGCTTAATAAGCCTAACATTATCCCTTACCTCAGCCAGTTTAATTTCTCCGGTATACTTAAGATAATCTCCATAAAGATGAAGTGTATCACCCTGATTTATGTGTACCCTGCCGAAGGCATCTACCACTTGTTTTGAACTAAAATACGCGCTATCACAAGTCATTGTATAGGTATTATGTTCAAATTGAACATCGCCGATCAATTTCTGCATATCAGGACCCAGCGCTTCATCATATTCAATGGTATTTGAATTGATAATTTCTATTTGTTTGGATTCCTGACCAAATCCCGGAAGATAATAGAAAAAAAATATGCAAAAACCAAAAATTCTAATATTTACAAAACCTGCATTCATGTTTAGGAAGGTGATAACGTTATATTTCACTCAGGGCAATTACTAAATGAATCATCTATTTTAATAAAAATGGTTTTCTTTTTTTCTGCTATCCATTTTTCCAGGGCTTTTTGCCGGTAATGTTCTTCCGCCATTCCCTGGATAATATTATAATCTTCCTTTAAATTAGCAACATGTGGTTCGGATTGGCTAACCAGAGTTATTATTTTAAATATCGTATTCCCATTCTTATCTTTTGATTCGAATGGTTCAGAAATCTCACCTACTTTTAAATTCTTAATAATGTAATAATCCTGTGGGCTAAAATCATCCATATGGAAACGCGAACTCCCAGTAATAGGATTGATAACCAAACCTCCATTGAGTCTGCTATCTTCATCCCTGGAAAGGTATTTTGCGGCCATTTCAAAAGTTATACTGTCAGTCTTAATAAGATTTGAAATACTGTCCAGTCTGCTAAGGGTTTTTTCTATTGCTTCAGGTGAAAGTTTGGGTTTCATAAGGATATGCCGGGTATTTATTCTATCATCCTGCCTGTCTATCAATTGAATGATATGATATCCCATCTCTGAAGTTACAATTTTTGAGATACCACCTTTCTTCAATCCAAAAGCTACTTTTGCATATTCATTTGGTAGTTCGGCTTTACTCATGTATCCCTTTTCCCCTCCTTTGGAAGAAGTCTCTTTATCTTCTGAATATAGAACAGCCAAAGCTGCAAAACTTTCGCCATCAATAATTCTTTTTCGCAAATCCAGGAGGCGTTCTTTCACTTCAAAAATTGCCTCTTCATTAAATGGCGGATAAAAGACAATTTGCCTGATTTGAACAGTTGAATTTATAAAGGGTAAGCTATCTTTTGAAAGACTGTTGAAGTACTTTCTAACATCAGACGGTGTAACCGTTACATTTCCAAGAATTGATGACTGTACTTGTTGTGTTATCAGCTGCTCACGTATTATATCTCTAAAATCTTCCTTTATTTCCAACTTCGTCTTATTAAAATAGGCTTCTAACTTTTCCAGCGAACCAATTTGCCTGATAAAATAGTTTAGTCTCTGGTCAAGCTGTAATTCAACGGTAGCCTCCGACACAGTTATACTATCCAATTCGGCCTGGTTTAAAAAAAGCTTTTGAACCATTAATTCATCAAATATTTCACATTTAATATCACCGGTGGATTTATACCCCTGGGCTAAAAGCTGTAAATATTGATTTTCAATGTCTGATTGTAAAATTACATTATCTCCAACTATGGCTACTAGCTGATCTACAACCTTTTTTTGCCCATATATTGTTGGTATTACAAATATGGTTAAAAGAAGAAATACTAATTTCAGTTTTTTTATTCCCATTATTTTTTTATTAATATGTACTAATCAATCCTCTATTCTTCGCATCTTCATAAATATGAGATTCTAGTTGTCTTATAAATTGAACTTTGCGTTTATTTAATAAAATAGCCCGAATATTCTCATCAACATAATCAATCGGTGCTACTTCGCTTCTAAGCCTGAAATCTCTTACATGGAAAAAGTAATAAAAACTTGTGTCGCGAGCTTCAATACTTTTTCTATATTTTAAAAACGTTTCATAATTATTCACATTATACGGTATATCTTTTAAAACGCTACTTAATAATACCCAGCTATTATTATAATCTTCATAACTAGCTGAATATTGGTTGCTAAGGTTCCTGATTTCGTGTGGGTCCATATCACTTCTGTATATTCGTCTTATATTATACGATTCATTTGATTGCACAGGTAGTTTTATTAAAATAGCTTTCACCAAATCGTATGCCAAAATGAAGTTTGAACCATTTTCATTATAATATTCCTGAATTTCTTCATCAGAAATGGTTGTATCTAACTCTTCTTCAAGCAATTTCTGTTCGTAAGTAAAAATTAATAAAGATGTTCTGTAATCATCCAGCTTCTTCTGAACATCTTTTTGGTCATCAGTAAGATTTGATTCTGCCTTATTAAGCATGAGTTGTTTCCTAATCCATTTATCAACAAGACTTCTTACCATGCCCAGACTATCTTCAGTTGACAGTTCATTAGGTATGGCATCTATAATGTCACTTGAATATAATTTTTTATCCAAAACCCTGGCTATGGGTTCTTCAACGGGAATGGGTTCTTTTTGCTTTACGCAAGAATTAAAAACAACTGTTAGTGCAATAATACAGGTAAAATGATAAGGCTTCATGGGATGAATTTTTATGATAGATATATTTATTATTAAAATAGTCAAGGGCCAGGATACACCTCAGCCCTTAAACTATATAATGTTTTTGTCAAATACTACTTTATAGTTCCCAACACACCCTTATTTACAGAGATCGTATATTTCTTCCTTAGTTCCTCAATCCATTGTTTTTCCAAATAGTTCTGGTATTCAGCAGTTACCAGACCTCGTGCTTCATCAAATTCTTTCTGAGAAGGTTCCAACTGGTCACCAATAACAACAAAAGAGAATTTACCATCCCAGTCGAGTAACGGGGATACTCCTTTTTCCCAATTTGTTGTATCAACAAGCTTATGATCCCCTTTTTCAAACAGACCGTGCTTTATTTGTATGCAGTTTTTTGTTCCCGCTGTACAAATAGCATCCTTAATTTCCTGGTCAGTAAACTCTGATCCGGCTTTTTGGCTTACCCATTGTTTTGCTTTTTCCGCCATTTCTTTATTTGAAAGGGTATATATGGTTGCATTAACCCTTTTTTCCCAAACAAATTGAGCCTTATTATCTTCGTAAAACTTCTCAAGTCCTGAGGTATCCTGAATAGCTTTTGACCATACCATTTTATCAGTAAGATCAAACAACAAAATACCATCATGGTATTCCTCCATTAAATATCTGAAATCAGGGTATTTACTTTCAAGCGATTTATCTTGATAATCAATTACAGATGTTGCTACAAAGTCTTTGTACATATCATTAAAAAACAGATATCCATTGCTGTTAAGCTTATTGTTTTTCTTTATATATGCAATAAAATCACCAAAAGTATATGTTTTATCGTTTAAGGTAAAAAGCACAACATTATTATCTGCCTCATCCTTAGGCTCTCCTGTTTGAAATAACGTAGTATCTACCTTAGCAAATAATTTCTTTACTTTTTTGGTATTTTCTTTAAAGTTGTTTTCGGCTTTAAATTTCTGAACAGCCATAGCTTTTATCCTTTCCTTTCTTACCTGATCACGTTCAAGCTTATTATCAAGTGTCTTTTCAAGTTCTTCAAATGTCCCGACAGGTTGTTTATCTAAAAGCTTTATAATATGGAATCCATAGGATGTTTTTAATGGTTCACTAATATCTCCTTTATTTTTCAAAGCAAAAGCAGTATTCTCGAATTCAGGTATCATAACACCTGTGCCAAACCAATTTAGTTCCCCGCCATTTCTTGCAGAATTTTTATCATCAGAATATTCTAAAGCCATTTTACCAAAATCTTCACCGTTTTTCAGTTTATTGTAACATTCCATTATCCTGACTTCCCCTTTCGCGAATATAGAATCGTCAGCATCTCTGGGAACAGAAACCCATATATGCGCAATTTTTACCTGTCCTGGTGATTCTCTTCTATCATTTACCTTAATCAGGTGATATCCAAATACAGTTCTAAAAGGCATTGATAATTTTCCCACAGGTGTATTGAAGGCTTCACATTCAAAAGGATAAATCATTTTAAACGCATTAAAATATCCCAAGTTTCCACCTCTTGACTTTGAATAAGTATCGTCAGATAATTCTTCTGCATATTTCTCAAAAGACTCACCTTTTTCAACTTTATTCTTTACTTCCAGAAGTTTGTTATAAATTTCAAGTGTATCTTTTGGAGTAGCTTTATCAAAGTCTACTTTTATCAGTATATGACTCACGGACACCTCTGTTTTAGTTCTCTGATAGGCCTCCTCTAGCAAAATCTTCTTTGCATCTTCTACTTCCAAATATGGAGCTGCAAGTTGTTTCCTATACCCAGACAATTCCTTAATAAAGGAAGGTAGCGTATCCATACCCAGATTCTCAGCTTCAATTACTTTTAGTTTGAAATTAATAAAAAGGTCGAGATATTCGTCCACTGATTTTGGATCAATATTATTATTGTTTTTGTGGTATATCCTTTCAAATTCTGATTTACTAATATTCCTATTATCTATGGTAAGTAATACCTCATCATTTTGTGCATGGCTTACAATACTTGTGCATAATGCAAAGACAATTATAAGAACCTGACCTTTAATCACTTTTTTCATAATTCAGTTTAAGTTTTATGGTTAAATATGTGTTTTAATTCTTTATCTACTATAATTCGGTGCTTCCCTGGTGATAGTAACATCGTGAGGATGACTCTCAAGTATGCCCGAATTGGTTATTCTTACAAATTTTGACTTCATCAGAGCTGCTATATTTTTAGCTCCACAATATCCCATACCGGCACGCAGTCCTCCAATTAGCTGAAACATCACCTCTGCAAGTGTTCCTTTATAAGGTACACGGGCAGCAATGCCTTCCGGAACAAGTTTTTTGATATCATCTTCTACATCCTGAAAATATCTGTCATTTGAACCTTTTTGCATCGCTTCAACAGATCCCATTCCCCGATAAGATTTGTATTTTCTTCCGTTATATATTATTGTTTCACCCGGAGACTCTTCAACACCCGCAAAAAGAGAACCCGCCATTATAGAATTTGCGCCGGCTGCCAGTCCCTTTACTATATCCCCTGAATATCTTATTCCTCCATCAGCGATCACAGGTACATCATAATCTTTAAGTGCATCAGCCACATGAAAGATAGCTGATAGTTGCGGTACTCCTACTCCTGCAATTACCCTGGTAGTACAAATAGATCCTGGCCCTATACCAACTTTTACCGCATCAGCACCTGCTTTTACCAAGGCTATCCCTGCTTCAGCCGTACCCACATTACCAACGATAACATCTACATTTTTATGATGTCTTTTAACTTCTTTTAACATATTCATCACTCCAATATGATGTCCATGGGCAGTATCTATAACAATAGCGTCAACATCAGCATCAACCAGAGCTTGTACACGTTGAAGGGTATCTTCTGCAATTCCAACTGCAGCAGCTACACGAAGCCTCCCCTTCTCATCTTTACATGAGTTTGGTCTGTCTTTTGACTTGGTAATATCTTTGTAAGTTATTAATCCTATGAGTTTACCAGATTTATCTATAACAGGTAATTTTTCAATTTTATGTTTTTGAAGTATTTCCGCAGCCTGAATTAAGTCTGTTCCCTGTGATGTAGTGATCAGATTTTCCTTTGACATGACCTCACTTATTGGTCTTTGCAGATCTGTTTCAAATCTAAGATCCCTGTTGGTTACAATACCAATTAATTTCTTACTCTCATCAATTACAGGTATGCCACCTATTTTAAATTCCTGCATCAAGTATAAGGCATCACCAACCCTTCCTTCTTCTCTAATAGTAATTGGATCATTAATCATTACATTTTCGGCTCTCTTCACCTTTCTAACCTGACGTGCCTGTTCATCAACTGACATATTTTTATGAATAACTCCCATCCCACCTTCTCTCGCAATTGCTATTGCTAAAACGGATTCTGTAACTGTATCCATTGCAGCTGATACAATGGGTATCTTGAGTTTTATATTTCTTGAAAATCTTGAACATACATCAACATCCCGGGGCAATACATCACTATATGCAGGAATAAGGAGAACATCATCAAATGTTAATCCCTCAAATACAACCTTATTCGAAAGTGATGCCATTAAAAAATAATTTTGTTTTAAAAATTGTGCCAAATTACAAAAAATACCCAAATTATCTCTACTTTAACAAATTACTTTTACTGTTAAAAATTGTGAAATATTAGCCGCAACTCAGAATTGGACAGGTA
Source organism: Bacteroidales bacterium (assembly GCA_016926235.1). The sequence goes on from JAFGOZ010000010.1 coordinate 115,665, forward strand.
TAGACAAATATTAACAAAATATTGGGGATTTTCAAACTTTCGTCCTTTACAAGAGGATATTATCCAGGCAGTTGCATCGGGAAAAGATACTATTGGTTTAATGCCAACAGGTGGCGGCAAATCACTCACCTTCCAGGTTCCAACACTTGCAACAGAGGGTATTTGTCTTGTAATTACACCTTTAATTGCCTTGATGAAAGATCAAACCGAAAACCTTTTGGCAAAAGGTATTAAAGCTGCATCTATCCATTCCGGAATGACATTTAATGAAATAAAATTAACCTTAAATAAATGCTCGTTCGGTGACTACAAATTTTTATACATATCTCCGGAACGTGTTGGAAATGAAGTATTCCAAAATTCACTAAACAAAATGAAGGTGATGCTTGTAGTTGTAGATGAAGCCCATTGCATATCGCAGTGGGGTTATGATTTCAGGCCATCCTACCTACAAATATGCATTTTACGGAATTTTTTACCTGAAATCCCTTTTCTGGCTTTAACTGCTTCAGCTACAGGTCCTGTAATTGATGACATAAACCAGAAACTTAAACTGAAGGACGCTGTTATTCTGAAAAAAAGCTTTGAAAGAAAAAATCTCGTCTATATTGTAAGAGAAACCGAAGATAAAAATGGATACATTCTAAAAATTGCCAGTAAAACCAAAGGTTCTGGAATTGTGTATGTAAGAAATAGAAGAAAAACAAAAGAATTAGCATTATTTCTAAATCAACAAAAGATTCCGTGCACCTTTTATCATGCCGGGTTAAAACAGGAGACAAGAAACAAACGGCAGGAAGATTGGATGAAAGGTAAAAAAAGGATCATTGTGGCCACAAATGCATTTGGAATGGGAATAGACAAACCAGATGTCCGGTTTGTTGTGCATTACGATGTACCCGATTCAATTGAAGAATACTTTCAGGAAGCAGGAAGAGCCGGACGTGATGAAAAAAAGTCTTATGCCGTTTTACTATATAACCAAAGCGATATTAAAAAACTGGAGGAGAGGGTAATAAATAATTTTCCTGAAATAACGGAAATTAAAAGAGTATACCAGGCTTTATGCAATTATCTTCAAATACCTTACGAGGGAGGCAAAGGGCAGGTTTTTGACTTTAAAATAGCAGATTTTACATCAAGATACAATCTTAATGTATTACACGCTTTTAATTGCCTAAAGTTTATGCAAAGGGAAGGTTATCTTGAACTTACGGATGAAATCAACAATCCTTCCAGAATCCATTTTATCGTTGATCGGAATGAGTTGTATAGATTTCAAGTAGCGAATGCGAACCTGGATAGCTTTATAAAGCTATTGTTACGATCTTATACAGGACTATTTTCCGAATATACAAAAATTGATGAAGGACAACTTGCCAGAAGAGCAGGAATTACAATAGACCAGACATATACATTTCTTAATAAACTATCATCATTGAAAATCATTCATTACATACCCCAAAAACGCACTCCCCTTATCATTTTTACTGAAGAAAGGCTTGAAGACAAATCTATTCTCATTTCTAAAGAAAATTACGATGCACGAAAAAAATTCTATGTGGAAAGGCTCAATTCGATGATGGATTATTTTACCAGCACAACAAAATGCAGAAGCCAAATTCTTCTTAATTATTTTGACGAAAAAGATGCATATAGATGTGGACAATGCGACATATGCATGAAACGAAATGAGCTTGACCTTAGCCGTTACGAATTTGATATGATATTGGAAGAAATAAAAACGATTTTAACAGCAAATAATGATACTATAGACAATTTAATACCTCAGATAAATTTTCCTGAAGCCAAGGTCTTGAAAGTAGTACAATGGTTACTGGACAATCATAAAATTGTAAAAAACAGTAATAGTAGCCTGAAGTGGCATAAATAAGGCAAGATATTAAGTACATTTAAATGGGAGATGTGGTTGAAAGGAAATTCGATTATTTTTAGGGAAACAAAAGTCCGAAGACCGAAGAGGAGGGTAAGAGTGAGGGTGAGTAGCAGTGGCAGTGGCAGTAGTAATAGCGGTAATGGTTGTAAGAGGGTGAGAAGATGAGAAGATGAAAAAGGAGAAAATTGGAAATTGAAAGACCAGAAACGGAAGACGAACCATTTATGAGAGTATGGATTAGAAAGCCCTGTCAGTGCCTATAAGACCTGACAGTGGTTGAGCGAAGGGAGTAGCAGTAGCAGTGGCAGTTATGAACCTTAGTTAAATCTAAATGCAAACGTTATGGTTGAAAAATAAAATTTGATAACTTTGTTAAAAAATATGAAAATGAATGAACTTGGGGATATTGAGAATGATGTTGTGATTGAGTTCATTAAAGCGGTAAATGTTTTTTGTAACCTGGCAGAATCAAAAACAGTTCCATCCAAAACAGAATATGTAAAAAAAATGCTTTTAGCATGTTCCGGTGTCTATAATCTTGCGCTGGTTATTCCGTCTATTGAATCAATAAATGAGCAAAACAATGAAAAATTTGTAGATGAAAACGACTGGCAAAAAGTCAAGGATAATATTCAAACCATATTTGGACAGTATGATGCATTTTTAGAAGTGTTTGACCCACGCATGCAAGAAAGTGAGATCCCAATAATTTCAAGCATTTCCGAGAATATTGCCGATATATACCAGGATCTTAAAGATTTTATTCTGTTATTTCAAATAGGCACACACGAGGTAATGAACGATGCACTTTGGGAATGCAAACAGAATTTTGAAGAATTTTGGGGACAAAAACTGACCAATATTATGCGTGCATTGCATAACCTGGTTTATGGTAACGCTTTACTTGAAGAGGATGATTTATACGATGATGACAATTTAAATGATATTGATACAAGTAATTGGATTATTTCAAAGAGAATAGAACAACTTGGAGATGAAGAAGACATATAAGGGACAGATAAGTGAAGAAGATATTCGTAATCTGCCATTAATACATTTTACAGGGGAACTAAAGGTAATTAAAACTGTTCATGAAGTTGAAACCTGTTTAGATTTATTAAAAAATCAACGAATTCTGGGTTTTGATACCGAAACCAAACCCTCTTTTAAAAAGGGGAAGAAGAACCGTGTTGCCATTCTTCAATTATCAACTGAAAATCAGGCTTATATATTTCAACTTAATAAGATAGGCTTACATAGCGGTCTGATTGAAATATTAGCTAATAAAACCATTATTAAAGTAGGTGCTGCTATAAAAGATGATATCCTGGCACTAGTAAAAATCAGGCAATTTGAACCTTCCGGCTTTGTCGACATACAAAAAATAGTCGGAGAATATGGTATTGAACAAATTAGTTTGAAAAAAATGGCTGCCATTGTATTAGGCGGAAGAATTTCCAAATCACAACAAACATCTAACTGGGAACAGGATGAACTCACTGAAGCCCAACAACTATATGCTGCTACCGATGCCTGGTGTTCGCTAAAAATCTACACTACTTTAAATCATCATACATAAAATGAGTAAACAAGCCGCTAAAATTATCCTTAAATCAGGTAAAGATCAAAGTGTCCTAAGGCTTCATCCGTGGGTTTTTTCAGGAGCTATAAAAAAAATTGACGGATATGTGAATGAAGGGGATATCGTTCATGTTTATAATAATAAAAATGAATTTCTTGCTGCTGGTCATTACCAGATCGGTTCTATTGCTATAAGGATTTTCAGTTTTAAACCGGAAGAATATAATTACAATTTCTGGAAGAATAAAGTCAGACGGGCTTTTGAATTAAGAAAACAAATTGGACTGGCCGACAGTGGTCATACATCTATATACCGGTTAATATATGCTGAAGGCGATGGTCTTCCCGGCCTAATAATTGATTGGTATAACGGTACGGCAGTTATGCAAATGCATTCCATAGGAATGCATAAACTAAAAGATGATTTTGTTGAGATACTTAAATCCATATATGGCGATAAATTAAAGGCTATTTTTGATAAAAGTTCTCAAACCCTTCCGTTTAAAGGACCTGTTACAGCTGTAGATGGCTCTGTTTATGGAAGCACAAACGCCACTGAGGCGCTTGAATATAATAACAGGTTTTATGTTGATTGGGAATCCGGTCAAAAAACAGGCTTTTTCATAGACCAGAGAGAAAACAGGGCACTGGTGGCAAAGTATGCTGCAGACCGAAAAGTCCTCAACATGTTTGGTTACACAGGAGGTTTCTCTGTTTATGCTTTGCAAGGAAGAGCCAATATCGTGCATACTGTAGATAGTTCAAAACAAGCTATCGAATTAACCCAAAAGAATGTAGAATTAAACTTTCAAAATGACAACCGTCATACCGGATTCGCTACTGATGCCTTTGACTATCTGAAAGATATGGATGATGATTACGATCTAATTATCCTGGATCCCCCGGCATTCGCAAAACACAACAATGTACTGCATAATGCATTACAAGGCTACAAAAGACTTAATGCACTGGCATTTAATAAGATAAAAAGCGGCGGACTACTTTTTACCTTTTCTTGCTCACAGGTTGTAAGCAAAGAAAACTTCAGAAAATCGGTTTTTGCTGCCGCAGCCCAAAGTGGTCGCGTGGTAAGGATACTTCACCAATTAACACAACCCGAAGATCACCCGGTAAACATTTATCATCCCGAAGGAGAATATTTAAAAGGACTTGTACTATATGTAGAATAATTGCGTTATTAAAATTAAAATTTCCTCCGATGCAGGCTTTCATCTCAAGATACGGTAAGGTACTATTATGGATTACAATATTCAGTATTGCTATGGGCTTCCTGGAAACTGCTGTAGTAATATATCTTCGTGAATTAATGTACCCGGAAGGTTTTAAGTTCCCTCTTGCACCCATCAATCCCAATATTGCATTAACAGAAGTACTAAGAGAAGCTGCTACTGTAATAATGCTTTTAGGCATTGCCATACTTAGCGGAAAAACAAAAGCCGAACGCTTTGCATGGTTCCTTTATAGTTTTGCTATATGGGATATTTTCTTCTATATCTTTCTCAAAGTCCTTATCAATTGGCCTGAATCATTGCTCACATGGGATATCCTTTTCCTGATACCTGTTACATGGGTTGGCCCGGTAATATCACCTGTAATAGTGGCCTTCACCATGATAGCCTTTGCATTGCTTATTAATTATTTACATACTAAAACAGATCGATTAAAAATCAGATTATTTCACTGGACTTTCCTGATAACAGGATCCCTTGTTTTAATTCTGGCATGGACCTGGGATTATTCAAAGTATATCTTACACTATTATTCGTTTAAAGAAATATGGACCATGCCAAGCAAAGAACCTCTTTATGAGCTTGCGATGCAATACATACCACAATCTTTTAACTGGTTTTTATTTTTGCTGGGAGAATTCATAATTATAACCGGTATTTTTATATTTTACAGGCAGAATTTAAATAGAACCAAAAAATAGATTATTTAAAAGTGGTAAGAAAATTTGTCAATTTCATAATTGTATCAATCTCTCCAAAACCACCTGGCTTCTCAATAAAAATTATATCTCCAAAATCTCCATCTACATTCGAATAACACAAACCCGGAACAATTTCTGTTCGCGGATGTAATGCCTTAATATTAAGCGATTTCATAACCTGGCGAGTGGTATCATTTCCAATAACTATTAAATTACCAAATATCTTCGACTGCATGGCAAGACGGGTAAGACGGGCAATATTCACAACGGCCCTTTCATGTATTATATCAACCACTCCCTCTTTTACACCCGCTTGTGTAAAATATGCATGAAGAAGACTTCTTGATTTAATCGTTTGAAGAACTATATTCTTACCCTCACTGGCTTTCTTTATCAATGAATTTATAAAAAGAGTCACATTCTCGGAGGGTATGTCTTCCTTATTAATTAATATTTCCTGTGGGATAAGCATTTGATGGTATCCATTCGCACAAGCAAATTCAGTCTGCTCAAACGAAGTTTTATTCATGCTTCCATTTACAATTAACACCGGCTTATTATTTTTAATGTAAGGCATCGTTTCTCCGCGCAGCTGGAGAAGCTCCGGTAATAATTCTGCAAACCCGGCAGGACCAGCAACTAAATGAAGTGCATCATTTTCTTTCAGTAGATTGCCAATGTTTCTTAAATCAGAAGTGGTCTCTGTATCAAATATAAGTATTCGCTTATATTTTTGTTTAAATAATTTTTCTTTCCCAAGATGTTTCAATTGTATAACTTTTGTTTTAATCCTGGTCTGCCTGCGAAGAATATCCGGCACATAACTTAATGATATCGGATACATAGGATTTGCCGCAATAATGGAATTATGCAACAGGTTTTCCTCAACATATTGATAACCCTTTCGTGTATAACGTTTCAGTTTTGGGTAAGCAGGGATGAAGCATAAAGGATTATAGTCAAGTTTTTCCAATAAAGCATCCAATTCTATCCCTACATTGCCTCTTAAGGTTGAGTCTGTCTTTTTATAAATATGATGAACGCCCACTTTCTTCGCGTTGTCACAAATATCTTTTATTATTGTTGATGCAACAGACGGATCAATGTAACGGGATTCCGTGTCAATAACAACTACTTCAATATTGGATGGCAATGCGGTGAAATCGATATTCACATCAATAGTAATAATAGTGGGGACCCCCTTTTTCGAAAACTGTGCACCTGTTTCAATTGCGCCCGTTAAATCATCTGATATGATTAGTAAATCGATCAATATGTATCTTTAAAAATTAAACAACCGGCCATCAGCATCCAATAATTTCTTCGGTTCGCCAATTACCTCAATATTTGCTTTTTTACGAATAATATCCAATACAGGTTGCGAAAGATAGAGATGTTCAAGGTGTAAAGTATCCAAAATCCGGATTATTTTTGCATCTTCAGCTGGTGTTTCTCCATTCTGCCGAAGGGCATACATTACAGCTTGTTCATCATTCTCAGCTATTACCGGTATTTTTACCCGTTCATAATTTCCGCTGGTGTATACATTTTCATATGTAACTGTATAATTTATCTTTTCAAATAATTCTCTTGAAATTACATCTGAAAGCCCCATCCCTAAAGCATTCCCATATGTCTCTTCTGTCAGATCCCTTACATATATTGAATTTATTACAGGATAATCAGGATCTTTTTGTCCATGTATGCCCATCCTTCCAATAATATTTGGATCCAACCCGACACCACTAATATTCTTACCAATCCTGTCTACTATTAATACATCAATATCACGAATAGGCAGAGAGGGCATCATTTTTTTTGCCAAATCCAGTAATCCGGGTTCTTTCATCATTATTTCATGAGCAGGAAGAACTTCAATCCGGTAAGGTTTATCAAAAGCATTCTCTATAATACCCACACCGCCTATTATTTTTCCGGCAGCAAATACATCTTTTGCAACAGCCGGTATATAATCTGTCATTCCTTTAGTACCAAAAGTATGAATAGCAAAAGCCTGCTCATGCTTTCCCAGACCAATTGTAGCCATTTTCACCAAACCACTCTCATAATCTCCCCGAAAATTAGTGTGCGGTTTTATTCTATTAATCAATAGTATGCCATCTGACTCATAAGCATATTTATCCATAAATACTTTTACCGGGGAATGTTTTTTCTCCAATTCAACAACCTGCATAGATGATTTTACAGGACAGCCCATGCTTTTCTCCGAAATCCCATAATTGTTCAGTACTTCTTTTTGCCCGTCTGCTATAGCACCTCCATGACTTCCCATTGCCGGTATTATAAAAGGATATGCTCCTCTGTTTTTTACCCAGTTAACTACATCCCTGGTAATTTCAGCAATATCAGTAATCCCCCTGCTTCCTGCAGTTATTGCAATATGCATACCCGGCTTCACTTTAGCATTTAATATGTTAAGCCGTGGTAGCAGAAATCCGTGTATATTTGAAATAGAATCTGTATCAAAGGTTTGTTTAACCTTATACATTACTATGGATTCCGGATTATTTTTCCTGATAAGCATATAAATATGAGTATATTACTAAATAAAATCCTCCCTGATCGGACTAAATGAATCGATTAACCTCACATTCCCGGTCAGAGTCTGGACAGTATGAGGAACTCCTGACGGAACAGCGAAAACATCGCCTTCCTTCAGATGATACTTCTCTTCTCCAATAAATACGTATAATTCTCCCTCAGCCACATAGCTTATCTGCTCATGAGGATGTGAATGAGGAGGATCCGGTTGAATCATCGGCCCATTTGAAAAATCAATTATGGCTGTCATCAGATCATTTAAGTGAGCTAATCTCCTTTCAATATTATTGCCAGGATTAGCCACAGACATATCTTTATACTTATAAATTGCCATATTCAATAGGTTTCATTAATAATATTCAAAGTTAACATTTTCCTTCATTCGGTATAAAAAAAAACCGCCGGGTAAACCGGCGGTCAAATATTCTATTAAAGGTATCCTTACTTAACAATAAGTTTATTTACAGCTTTACCTTCTTTAGTATTAAGCGCTATAAAATACAAACCTGCATCAAGCTTACTTGATTTTACAGTTATTGTATTAGCACCTGCGTTAGCATCTCTTACGATCCTGTCAACTTCCTGACCAGCAATATTATATACCACAATATCAATTGAGCTGGCACGCTTCAGGCTGAATTGAACATTGAAAATTCCATTTGCAGCTGGGTTTGGAGCAAGAACCATGTCAAATGAAGGAGCAGAAACTCTTTCTTTTGTTCCAACAATATCAATTCCCATTGCCCATAGACAAGAATTGGCTACAACTTTATAAAATGCATCTGTTGCATGTTCCTGGAAATTATAGTGGTTTGCAACAACAACCATTCTGTTTTCCAGAGTTGCGCCAGCTTCACCCTCAATAGCCCACAGGTAAGCATTGTTTGGATATCCAGAATCTGTAAGTTGCACGCAATAAGATGTGTTTGTAGCATTTTGGTAAACATCATCAAAATCACCACCTTCAAGACTGTCAAGGAATGCTACGTGAACTTGTGCATTACCACTTTGACCAGTATTAAAACCTTCCGTCCAAGTTATTTCATCACCAGCTTCACCAATGTTTGTAAAAATTTCATGAGCAGGATCCCTGATCACAAATTTTTGAACTGAATCATTGCTTGCTGCAGCAAGGTTAAAGTTAGGACATGCAAACCAAGTTGGTCTTTGAGGTGCATAAGGCTCAATGCTTACGCAAGGAAGCGGAAACCCTGCAGTACCAAAATTTTCACATCTGCTTGAGCTGATAGACTCCAGAATAAAAAACAAGTCATAATCAGCATAAGGAGTTTCGGTATCCCAAGGGGCAGCATTGAAAGCATCCTGAGCTATCACACTATCAATTACAAAAGTATCACACATAGCTACAATTTTTTGCAAAACTGTATCTTCATATGGATTTGCATCAAGTGTTGAATTTGTCAATGCTAAAATTTTAAGTTTTTGAGCAGATACGCTAAACGTAACTGCTAACATCATTGCAAACAAAAAGTAAAGTTTTCTTTTCATAATGTAATAGTTTTAATGGGTTATTAATTCGGCATAAATATACAAGTTTTCTGTTTATTTTTCAAAATAAATTATAAAACTTTTGTTAATAATATATGTAAAAGGGTTGAAAATTCAAGTTTTTTAATAAAAAAATGCTCTGCGGAGAAAATGAAACAACAGATAAAAGCGCTAAAGCGCAGTTTGCTTCATCATTGATTTTTAATTTATTAGAATTTCTGACTAAAGTCCATTTTATCATGAGGTCAATAATTACCCCCGGATAAATCCGGGGGCTATATTTATCGGATATAATAAAGCTTTTTGCCACTTTTTTCAATTTTAATCCGGTCACTACTGAAAAAAACTTGAAAAAGATCAATAACCTATGTTATAAACAAAAAAGCCCTGCAAAATGCAGGGCTTTAATTAATACTATATTAAGATTAGTTCTTAATCATAACAATATTTCTGCCTGCTTTGCCTTTTCTAATATTAACAAAGTAAACACCTTTTTCAATGTCAGCAATATTTATTGTCATCGTGTTGCTGGTAGCAATACGTGAAATAACTTCCTGTCCAACTGAATTAATAATAGAAACGGTAGCGTCTACATCAAGACCTTCAATTGTTACAACATTGTTAGACGGATTCGGGAATAACCTGATATCGTTAGCTAACAATTGTTGAGGAACATTAGTTGTATCACCCTGTATTTGAATAACTGTAATATGGTATGTATCACCTCTTCTGGTATTTTCTGCTCTCGCGTATACTGAGAAAGTAGTAGTATCAGCAGTAAGGTCAAATGTACCGTTACCCGTTACAGTTGCCAGGCTACTTGTAGGCACAAAAGTGATAGTAACACTGTTACTTGCAACCTTTGGTATCCTTAATGTATAATCAAGAACAGCAGCGCTGAATGCAGCAGGATCTAATGTATCTGCAGGTACTGTAGTCATTGAAGCCATTGAAGCGTCAGCAGAAACATAATATATAGGTGCAATTGGATTCAATCCGGCTATACTTAAAACTTCACCCAAATAAGCAGCCTGAACATCATGGGTTAATGGGAAATAGTTATAAACATTAGTTATACCATCATTACCAAATCCAAAGTATGTTCTTGGTGCATTAACTTTCTGAGCTCCTCCAGTATAGAAAGCAGAATCTAAAATAAACCTTACATAAAGTGGGGATATTGTTGAATCATTTATTACTTCATACGCAAGGGTATCCCCATTGAAAGCTCTATAAGTAGAAATATAAGAATCAGGCAGATATGACCATACAATAGTGTCAGCAGCCCATGTAGTATTAGCATAAACCGGGTCATCAGCCATTTTTGTATGGGCAATTCTTGTTCCGCCTTCAACAGTTTGATTGTTACGTGAACCGTTAAACCAGTCAAGTCTACCACTACCATTATGGAATGGAGAGTTAGAAATAACAGGAGCGGTAACAGAATCATTAACAACTGATACACCAGCTGCTGTATTTAACCCAATATCAGTGCTATTACCGGCACGTCCAATAATAACTACATCGAATCCATTCAGGCTATCAATCATTGCACGGGTAATGGTTCCTAAATTTCCAAGCCACATTCTCGTTACATCTATACCGTTTTCTGTTAAGAAAGTATATTGGTTTTGATCACCGTTAGTTTCCGGAGTAATCAAAGCAACAGAAATTTCGAGTGGAGCAACACTGATAGTCACTTCATATTCGATTGTGTCTGATGCATCTGAAGAAATACATGTAACTGTAACGGTTGAATCAACCATACCGGCACGTGGTATTTCTACTGTTGCTGGTGATATAACTGTAGCAGCACCTTCGTTAGCTACTCCTGTAACAGTCACTGAACCAACATAATCAGTAATATCAAGATCATAAGCAAGAGTTGCCGGAGCAAAAACAGGAGCTAAAGTACCTTCACTTACAGTAATATCTGATAAAGTTGCATCATTTGAACCTGCATATACAACATAAGGAGTACCAATTAGTCTCGCAATTTCATTCCTTAATACATATTGGGCATTTTCAAGAAGGTTCCAGTAATTTACTATACCATCCTGGTCGTTCCCAAAGCCAAACAGTGTTCTTGGGGCAGCAGCCCATGCTAATACAGGAGCTCCCTTGAAGTATTTCTGGCCGGGTTCCCACCTTACAACCATCATACCAGCCGGAGATTCACCTTTGTATTCAACCAATACATCACCTAATGTATTTGCATCAAGTCTTGCGTATGAATCCCTTGATTTTGTCCATATCATGGTGTCCCCATCCAAAACAGAATTAGCAAAGATTGGATCGGCTTTGTCGTTCACTATGGCACTCAATGTATCCCCACGTGGAACTGTTTGATAATGTGAACAATCATTGTTAACCCAAGCTAATAAATGATTGGAACCATATTCCCTTGTAGTATAAGGATGTATATTTAAAATAGGCACAGTAATATCATTATTCCAGATATCGCGCCCTCTGTCTAAGTGATATGCACTACTTGAACCGCTTCGTCCAATTACAACAAGATCAGCAGCATTTAATGCATCTATGGCAGCACTTCCCTTGGTTAATAAAGTAACCGTATTGGTTATTAACATGGTATCCACGTTATATCCTAAATCTCTAAGGAAACTAATTGTTGCAAAGTCCCTCATCCAGTTTCCGCCACTCTGAACCGTGAAAATAATATCAGCCAAATTGGTTTCAAACTCAGCTGGCAATGGAGTACCTTCACCTGGAGCATAAGCGCCCGTGCTGTCCCATGCCATTGCATTTAATTGACCTGCTGATACACCATTAGTAAACCATCCAAAACGCATACAACGATCCTGGGCAGCTTGATCAGCCTGAATTTTTATTACAGGTACCGGAGCTTCATCAACATACACTTTAAAAGAATCCGCTTCCATTGTAATCCTGTAAATATGATGCTCATACGTGGTAAGTGAGCTGTCTGCCGGCCATGTTACTTCTGCAGGTGCAGAACCGCCATCCAACTTTATAAAACCACCTTTAGAGCTCATCCCAATTTTTAGGTTAGCCCTAAAACCAACAGTTTCTCTACCCTGTAATTCAAATTGAATCCCGAAATCAGCCGAATCAACAAGTTCATCAATTCTTGTCCGGAACACCCAGGTAGCTGTATCGTCAAATGCAACACCGGCAGGCTGACGATAAGCAGTTCTATCCCCTTGATCAGGATTAGCTTCAGCCCATGCACTAAAATGCATGGTGTTTGTAACCGGGTTAATATTAACATGAGCACCATCTCCCCTAATATCGCCAGATCCCCATGCGGGTGTGGCATCACCAGGCAGTACGCTGGCATCGTACACTGTCCATTGGGCATTGACATAGGATGTCACCCCAATTGCCAGTAAAACTAATAGTAAACATTTTTTCATAATTTTCATAGTTTTTAGGTTTAAGTTAATGATAAAATTAGTGTTTGATATTTAAAGTTAATAATAAAAACTTCAAAGATAAAGAAATTCTTTTGAATAGGATTATAATAAGATACAATCTATGTCCCGATAGATTATTTCCTGTTTTTGACATAAAGTTATGCTAAAATTTTGATAATTAACGCTATTCTATATTTTAAAAAAGTTTTAGTTCCTTAATTTTTTCAGGTTCGAAATATCAAAATTATAAATTAATCTTAAAATACCAAATAAAATTAATAATAAGTTTCATGTACGACCCTTTCTCAAACTGTTTTTGAACAAAAGATATCTTTCTATCCCAAACGATTACATTTATATAATATTATAACGTTTCAGAAAAAAAACAATAGATAAAAGCACTAAAGCGCAGTTTGCTTCATCATGATTTTTTAATTTGTCAATATTCCGGACCAAAGTCCGTTTTATCATCGGATCAATTATTCCCCCCGGATAAATCCGGGGTCTATATTTATCGCATATATTAAGGCTTTTTGCCACTTTATCAATTTTTTATCGGTCACTACTGTAACCTTATGAAAAACTTCAATTATATATCGTCCCTGAATGCGGGACCATATAATTATGGGTCATTTTTATGCTACCGGTATTTTGTCCCTGGAAGGGACAGTCAGGGACAAAATATAATTTATTCGTTTATTAATGATAATAACATCGCCTGTTCTTTATTAAAAAAAATCAATAGTGTCCGAGTAAATTACTGTAATAATGCTATTATACCCATTTTGTCAAACCTTTACGAGGTATTTCAAACTCGGGGGCATTTTTTCAACAATACTTAATCACCTACGGCGAAATTCCGCGTAGCGGATAAAGTATTGTAGAATAAGATATTATAAAATTAAATTATTCCACGTAGTGGATAGACAAATATTTATCGGACAATAGTGAAAAAAAATATAAAGTTATATCCTTACCATAGGGGAAAATAAAATTGCAACTGTCAATCAGACAGAAAGTGGAAAAGAATAAGAGACATAAGAAAGGAGATGGATGTATTCGAACGATAAAAACTGAAAAAAGTTGCAGAATTGAACATAATTATTACATTTGTAACAATTTTTTTTTAAGATTTTTTAACTAAAACTTAAGAAAAACATTTTATAATTACCTTTAATACAAATCAATTAAACCTAAAATTAATTTTAAACCAAACCAATTATGAAACATGACAGACTAAAAAATGTTAAAAAGTGTTCACTTTTTCTGGCATTGCTGTTCTGTTCTATACAGATTTTTGCACAGGAAAGGACAATTACCGGGACAATTACTGATGAAACAGGTGCCCCTATGCCCGGTGTGAACATTTCGGTTGCTGGAACAACTGTCGGGACCATTTCTGATCTTGATGGGAACTACAGCATTAGTGTTCCGGGTAGCGAAGCAAGCCTGCAATTTTCGTTTGTAGGTTATGTTACCCAGGATATAGTTGTCGGGGACCAGACAGCTATTGATGTAAGCATGGCACTGGATGCCGAAGAATTAGAAGAAGTAGTGGTAGTAGGGTATGGTACCATGAAAAAAAGCGACATCTCTGGTTCCATTGTATCACTGAAAAGCGAAGAACTTACCGTTGTAAAAGCCGGCAACGTGCTGGAAGCCATGCAGGGAAAAATTCCAGGTGTCGATCTTTCAAGAAGCAGCGGCAGGACTGGATCCGGTATTGATGTGGAGATTCGTGGTGAACGTTCACTTCAATCAAGTAAAACTAGTGATATAAATAAACCACTGATTATTGTTGATGGTATTCCTTATGGATCAGATATATCAATAAGCCCTGAAGATATTGAGTCAGTAGAAATCCTGAAAGATGCATCTTCAACTGCAATATACGGATCCAGGGGAGCAAATGGAGTAATACTTATTACCACTAAAAGAGGTAACGCAGGAAAACCAAAAGTATATTTTAACTCCTATTACAGTTTTTCCCAGCCTTACCAAAAAGTACCCGTTTTTGACGGGCCCGGTTTTATTGATGCAAAGAATGAATCCTATAGAAATGCTATATGGATGAATGACAATACAGTGCTCTGGGATACCATTCCTACTCCCGTAGAGTCAGTTTGGTTAACGCCTCTGCAAAGAGAGTATGTTCCATACCGTTATAACACCGACTTCCAGGAACTGCTCCAAAAAACAGGGCACCAACAGGAATACAACGTGGGATTTATGGGTGGCAACGAAGCTGTTACATATAATACTTCTGTAACGTATTTTAACGAAGACGGTGTGATTTTAAATGATGAATTTAAAAGATATAATGTAAGAGCTAATATAGATGCCAATCCATACAAATTCCTAAGTATAGGAACTTCTAATAATATTACATACGGTGTAAGATCGGGAGCTGCACCTAGTTTTACTGCAGCCGTAGCCTGTTTCCCAATTTATCCGCCAAAAGACAGCCTGGGTAACTGGCTACATACCATTGACCCCGGTATTGCAAGAAAAAGCCCTATGTACCAAGCTTATCATGATCTGGAAGAAGACAGGAATTTGCGGATATTTAGTTCCGCATATGCACAGATTAATTTCACTCCTGATCTGACTTTAAGGTCTACAATGGGCGTTGATCTCAGAAACAGATTAAATGCTCAAACGATATACGAAAAAGATTCAGATGCCGGAGCTCCTTATAATAGAGCTTTAGTCAACCAACAATATGACGCTGGTTACACCTGGAATAATATATTAACTTATAAGAAACAATTCGGTGACCATAGCCTGGCATTTATGGTGGGTAATGAAATGGCTCTTTCCAGATGGGAACAAGCATATATCCAGGCAGATGATATACCTTATGCCCGGCAGCAATGGTACGATGTAGGACCAGCTGAATCTAGAACAATTGCTAGTAATTATACAAAGAAAACGATGTCATCATTCTTCTTCCGGACAGGATACACCTTAAAAGACAAGTATATACTCAATGTTACCGGCAGACGTGATGGGGCTTCTCAGTTGGCCATAGACCATAAATGGTCCAATTTCTGGTCTTACGGAGGCGCCTGGAGGATTTCCGAGGAAAACTTTATGCAGCCTGTAACCTTCATCTCGGATCTTAAATTAAGACTATCCTATGGTGAATCAGGAAATTCAAATATAGAAGCTTATGAAACCAGTGCTTCCCTGGATGACTATACCCAATATGAATTTGGCGAACCAGGATCTGAAGCAGTTGCCCTGGCGTACCGCTCAACCGGTACAGTACCTGATATAACCATGACATGGGAAAGAACAGGACAAACCAACCTGGGATTAGATTTCGGTTTATTTAAAAACCGCATTTTTGGTAACATTGATGTGTATACATCCTACACAACTAATATGCTGTTGCTTGACCAGTTACCTTTCACAACCGGTCATACAGGTGTGTTAACCAATGCAGGAAAAACCAAAACACAGGGTTTGGAAGTATATCTCTCATCCATCAATGTGAATACCTCTGATTTCAGATGGAAAACGACCTTTACCTTCGGAACCACATTCAACAAAATTGTAAAATTACAGTCAGGGATTACAGATGATCCCGGGAATGCATGGTTTGTCGGACAACCCATCTCCGTTTATTATGATTACTATATGGATGGTATTGTACAACTTTCTGATACAAATTACATTGACCAGTATGAGTCTAACTTTGGTTCGATAAAAATTGCAGATATGAACAGGGATGGTGTAATTGGCGAGGAAGACCGTGTTGTTTACTACAGGGATCCTGTATGGAATGGCAACTTTGAGAGCGTAGTTACTTTCAAAGGTTTTGAATTTGCATTTGCTGTATACGGCCGATTCGGCAACACCATAAATGCAGGGGCCTATGGTTTTGATCCCAGATTGTATGATACAAACATCATGGACAATGATTACTGGACGCCAGTGAACCCGTCCAATGAATACCCGATGTTGCTTTGGGGCGCTGCAGCACAACTGCCATACGCCCAAGTATTACGATACAGGGATGGGTCTTATGCCAAAATCAAGCATATTACCCTGGCTTATACATTGCCAAATCAGATAAGTTCCAGAATGGCCCTTTCAAAACTACGCGTATACTCTACATTAAAAGACCCGGCCATAATATACAGTAAGCTGGCAAAGGGTCTCGATCCTGAAAGAGGAGGAAGCACATCATGGCCATTGGCACGCTTACTTGTATTTGGTGTAAATGCAGAATTTTAATAAATCAAAAAAGAAGATTAATCATGAAAAAAACAATATATTTTATACTGTCACTCTTCCTGGTAATTATGTGGTCTTGTGATGACTACCTGGAAGAGACGGATTATCACAACAATAACGTAATGACCTCATTTGAGGACGAAGAGTCATTTGAATACCTGGTAAATGGGTGTTATATCACCCTGCGTTCATGGTATGGCAAGGAAAATGGATGGGATTATACTGAATCGGGCACAGACCTGTATACTTTCGGTGCAGACAACCGGTCACAGGCTTTTTGTGATTACAGAAACTGGCTTACCGGTGAAAGTTTTTCCAGAAACCGTGTTATGTGGCGTGAACTTTACATTGGACTCAATACGTGTAATACTGTATTAAAGTACATGGATGATGTTCCTTTTAGCAATGCCGGAGTAAAAGAGCAGAGAAGAGCTGAAGTACTGTTTCTAAGGGCACATTATCTTTGGATAATTGTTGAGACATGGGGTGGCGTGCATTTCCAGACTGAGCCACAGGAATCTGTTACACATACCGCCAACAGGACATCGGTAGATAAATTTTACGAACAAATCTTTGCAGATCTTGAAGCTGCTGAAAATATCTTTCTTGATCCTGCAAATGGTGCTGTTATTCCTTCAGGGGCAGATTATGGCAGAGTATATCTGGGGACTGTTCAGGCTATGATGGCCCGGATGTACTTAACACGCAAAGATTACGCAAATGCAGAACTCTATGCTTCCAAAGTGATTGATAATAGCAACTTTGGCCTGTTGAACGAATGGGCCATGGGAATATGGAACATGAACAATATGCATAACAGTGAAGTTATTTGGAGCGTAAACTACTCCGATGATCGGAACTTTGCAAATGCCCGTATCCGGGATGTAAATGGCACCATTTATGACCAGAACGATATGATACAAAGAGAAGGTGGAAACCAGGGTCTTGTAATGTGGCAGATCCGGGTTGACAACTCCGGCTGGGGAGTAGGACGTAATTATCCTACTCTGGAAAGAGGATTCTTACGCTGGATGCCTACCAGATACTTTATCGATATGTTTGACGAAACCATAGACAAACGTTTTTATGAAAACTTTAAAATGGCCTGGATAGCTGATGATATAGCCCCATGCCCAACCTGGCCGGCAACTGTATATATTGGTTCCACGGCAACCCCTGTAGATTCTGCAAAAATCGGGAAACGTATGGTTGAACCATTCGATACCAATTTTATTTTCTCAAAGCAACCTTACACAAGACCAAGAGCCACTCTTGGCGCAAATGGACCTTTGAAATTTGACCTGGAGAAAGGTTACATCGTGTTTGATATCAATGATATTTACTTACCGGATGGTAAACCTACTCTCGCAAATTCACGGTCATACTATTTCCCTATGTGGCACAGGTATCAGGATACAACCCGTACAGAATTTATGAATGCAGGTTCTGGCCGTAATGTATTTGTATTCCGCATTTCTGAAATGTACCTGATCAGGGCTGAAGCTTTATATAAACAAGAGAGGTATAGTGAAGCTTACAATGATTTACTTGCTCTTGCAAATGCCAGAGCTTATGGCGTAAATAATGGAGCAGCGCTTTTACAGGCTTATGGAATTAATAGTGGTACGGATATAACTGATGATTATATTCTGGATGAAAGAGCAAGGGAACTTGCTACTGAAGCATTGCGTTTCTTTGATCTTAAGCGATTTGGAGAAGAGAAATTTTTGGCAAGAATTAAAGCAGGAAACCCGGATGCCGCTCCATATGTACAGGGATATCATATGATACGTCCTATACCACAGGCTCAATTAGATGCTGTATATAATAAGGATGAATTTGTTCAAAATCCTGGATACAATTAATCTCTACTAAAAGATTAAAAGATTTATAATATAATTCAAAAATATAAACACATGATGAAATCAATAAATATCAGACTAATAATATCACTTCTGGGGATTGTGACCCTTTTTGCAAGCTGTGATAAAAACAATAACGAAGACGTTGATGTTATATTTACAGCCGGCTCTTATATTCACCAGGTTAGTGAAGGAACATTCTATAAATATGTAAATTCTAAACTTGTTCAAATTACATCCGTGGATACTACACCTGTTGGTGATGTAAACCTGGCTATGTATGGGGATACTATTTTTGCCCAGGCAGATGGAAAAATTACTGTAGTACTCGGCCAGGATGCCTTCTTTAGATTTGATGGCAGGGCTGATGGTATTGTTTTATATCCAGGAGACAGCACAACCAGGGGAGTCAGCCATATTTATGATGACTGGCCTGAAGCAATTGGAACAAGCATCGAACTTGATGCCGAAAACGTAGGAGAAGCTGCATATGAGTACCGGGAAGCCGGAGTATATGTTGCAAAAATGTTTGCAAGTAACTACCGCGATATTGAACATGACAGAAAAGACCTTGTTAAACAAATTGAGGTAACTGTAATTGATAATGCGGATTTTCCTTATATTGCTAAATAGGAAGAAATCAGAATATAAAAAAAAACCGGCATTTGCCGGTTTTTTTTATACCCTTACTTTAATAAATACGTATTGATTTGCTCCTGAAATAATTTTTTCGTTTCTTCCGGGGTGCGGGCAATTCCGCTTGTCATCATAGGATCACCTTCTTTAGGACAAAACAGAAAGGATGGGATACTCTGGATTCCGAATACTGTTGCAATTTCCTGCTCCTTCTGAACATCCACCTTATAAATGCGGATTTTACCACTATTCTCAGATGCCAGCTCTTCCATAATTGGTGCAGTCATCCTGCAAGGTGCACACCAATCAGCATAGAAATCTACAATACAAGGTAAATCCCCTTCAAATTTCCATTCGTTAGGGCTTGCCACATAATTAAACACTTTTTGTTTGAATTCTTCTGTTGACAGCTTGATGGTACCAGAGGCATCTGTTATTTTGTCACCTCCACCGGTCAACCCGGCAGTTAAATAGGAACTAGCCCCATTCTTTGACTGAGCATTTGTTTCCGACTCATTGCAGCTCTGCAAAACGAGAATTACTGCTACTGATAATGTTAAAATAATTCTTTTCATCTGTTTATAATTTATTTTTAATGGTCAGATGGAACATCCACGAAGCTTTTACCTGAGCGGATGATTTTCGCTTATAATCA